>JAURLR010000005.1 GCA_030831135.1 Alphaproteobacteria bacterium | reverse complement strand
TCGGAACCGATCTGCCCCCCGAGAGCGTGGATGGCCGGATTGCCCGGGCCGAGTTCCGCTTGCGCGAAGGCGATGTGGCCGGGGCGGTCTCCGTTCTCGAGGAGTTCGAGGGTGGCGCTGCCGGGGCCGCGCAGCCCTGGGTAACGCGCGCGCAAGCCTATGTCGAAGCCGGTGATGCGCTCGAATCCGTCGAGACCATGGCGCTTGCACGGCTGCGCGCGGCAAGCGGGTCCTGATCATGCGGATTGTCGTCTACATCATCGAAGTTGCCATCGTCATCGCGATTGCGGTCTGGCTCGCCGATCGCCCGGGAACTGTGCTGCTGGAATGGCAAGGCTATCGGGTCGAGACATCGGTCGGAATTCTGGCGCTGGCCTTCTTCCTCTTTGCTGTCGTGATCGCGGGTCTGTATGCGACCTGGCGCTGGTTCCGGCGCCGGCCTTATGAATGGTCCATGCGGCGGCAACTCAAGCGGCAGGAGGCGGGGCTGAAGGCGCTCTCTGACGGCCTTGTCGCCATCGCGGCTGGAGATGCGGACACTGCGCGCAAACAGGCACGCCGAGCGGGTGGGTTGCTCGATCACACGCCGATGACCTTGCTGCTGGAAGCGCAGGCGGCGCAGATTTCCGGAGATGAGGCTGCCGCTCGGCAGAGTTTCGAGAAGATGCTCAAGTCACCTGAGACCGAGTTTCTGGGACTGCGGGGCCTGATCGTGGATGCCTTGCGCGAAAATGATGATGCCCGCGCGCTTTCCTATGCCCATCGGGCCTATGCCCTGAAGCCACGGACGCCTTGGGTTCTCGACACGATGATCTCGCTCCACAGTCGCGCCGGTGACTGGCGTGAGGCGCAACGGCTGGTGGAAGAATCCCAGAAATCCCGACGTGCAAAGGGTGGGACGGGCAACCGGCAACAGGCCGCGCTGCTGACCGAGCGTGCCCGGGCTGCCCGCGCAGGCGGACAGCTTGCCGATGCCTTTGCACAGGCCCGCAAGGCCAATGATCTGGATCCCGATCTTGTGCCGGCAGCGGAGCTGGTGGCACGGATGGTCGCCGAAGACGGCCGCAAACGGCGCGCCCGCAAGGCGCTCGAGAAGTCCTGGGCGCGGACGCCCCATCCGGCGCTGATGGCGGCCTATCTGGATGTGGCCGTTGAGGGCAAGTCTCCGCTGGAGCGCTACAAAGCGGTGGAATCCATCACCCGGCCCGTGCGCACCCACCCGGAAAGCCGGCTGGCGCTGGCTGACGCCGCGCTCGATGCGAAACTCTGGGGAGAGGCCCGTGCCCAGCTCGAAGCCCTGCAAACCGAGCGTCCGATGGCGCGTGTTTTTCAACTCCGTGCCCGTCTCGCCGAAGACGACGCCGAAGATTCGACCACGGCCGACGAATGGCTCGAACGGGCCGCGGCGGCCGATGCGGATCCCCAATGGGTCTGTCATGATTGCGGCACGGTCGCCGATGAATGGTCGGCGGTGTGCGGCAATTGCGGCGCCTTCGGCACGCTGGCCTGGAACCAGCCGCCACGTATTCATCGCGCGGTGATGGTGCCTCCAGCTGCCACGGCTGTGGATGAGGTTGCGGCCGACCCCGATACACCACCGCAGGTTCCCGCAAGAAACTGAGCGGAGACGAAGCTGCGCGCGATGCCCGACAAACCGGTCGCGCGTAAAGCCTTTGCTAACCAAATACGCGTTCAATGACGTCCTTTCATTAACCACATGCCCGCGCGGGCGTGTTGCTGATCCGAAAGATGTTCATGAGCGGTATGTCCCTTTACCAGAAGAATCTTGTTTTCCTCGAGACGGCGCTTCCCTCCCTCGCGGCTCTGGCACGCCAGTCGACCGATACCCTCACGTCACCCGTGCTGGATGGGGATAAGATGGCGGTCGATATAGATCTGGGTTCCGGGCGGCTCTACAACCAGCACGCACGCGCCTTTGCACAGCAGCAGGTGGCGTCGTGGCTGGAACGTCCCAACCGGATTGTTGTGAACAAGCCTGAATCCGACTCTCTGGTGGACGAGGCGACACAAACTCTTGCAGTGCGACTTGCATCGCAGGCCGGGGACGGTCTTCTTCCTGTGCCGCCAAAGGATGAGAGCGGATTGCTTGTCGTGATCGGGATTGGGCTTGGGCAGCATATTGGTGAACTGGTCGCAGCGGTTTCGCCCCGCCATCTGGTTCTTGTTGAGCCGATTTCGGAGTTTGCCGTTCATAGCCTGCACGCGACGGACTGGGTCTCGCTGATGGCGGATTGCAATGCGCGCGGAACGACCATCGACCTGATTCTCGACCCCGATCCTCGCGCCGTGCAGACGGAACTCGAAGCGCTGATCACGCGTTTCGGGACCTATTGCATGGATGGTGCCTATTCCTTTCTGCACTACCAGACCAATGTCAGCCGTGCGATCGGGCTCGGGTTCCAGGAACTGGCGGGCATGAAGTCGATCCTGCAGGGCTACTACGCCGACGAGAAACTGATGATTGAGAACACGGTTGCCAATGTGACGGGTGACGAGTTCTGGATAATCGATGGTGCGTTTCAGGCGCTCCATGACCTGCCGGCCTTCGTGATCGGTTCGGGCCCTTCACTCGATGGTGCGCTGGACGCTATTCGGGCATGGCAGGATCATGCCGTGATTTTCTGTGCCGGCTCTGCCTTGCAGAGCCTTCTCGCTGCTGGCATTCGGCCGGACTTCCAGATCGAGAAAGAAAATAACGCGCTCACTCAACAGCGCATTGAGCACATTTTTGAACGTCACGGTGCCGGTCAAGACACGTTCGGAATCAGCCTGATCGCCTCGGCGACGGTCCAGCCGGCAGTGGTTGATCTGTTCGATGACACGTTTCTGTTCCACCGCGACATGCTGAGCTCAACCCGGTTGCTGGGCGCAGGGTTCAATCCGGTTGTGGGAACGGGGCCGTTTTCGGCCAACACGGCCATTGCGGCTGCGACGGTTCTGGGTTTTCGCAACATGTATCTGTTCGGCTGTGATTGCGGATCGGTCGACAAGGACCAGCATCATGCGCGCAATACCGTTTATCACACGCGTGATGGTCATGCGTCTGGTCACGCGGATGTGCCGGTTCCGGTGCCCGCAAATTTTGGCGGTCAGGCTTGGTCGAATTCCTTTTTTATCGGGAGGAGCTGGGGCTTGGAAAGCATGACTGCTCAAGCTGGCAGCACGGCTTTCAACTGCGGTGACGGTGTGGCGATTGCTGGAGCGA
>JAURLR010000076.1 GCA_030831135.1 Alphaproteobacteria bacterium | reverse complement strand
GCATCAAGGGTGGAATAGAACCCGCCATCGGGATGGGTCATCTCGCGCAACAGCCAGGTGATGGTTTCGGTTACACGGTCGGCATAGAGCGGATCGGCGGTGGCTCGCCACGCCGTGGTGTAAAGCGCCACAAACTGCGCATTGTCATAGAGCATCTTTTCGAAATGCGGCGCGAGCCAGGCCGGGTCCGTCGAATAGCGCGCGAACCCGCCACCAAGGTGGTCGTAGATGCCGCCCTGTGCCATGTGGTTCAAGGTCAGTGTGACAGCCTCGCGCGCATTGGCATCACCATGGGCCCACATGAGCTTCAACACGGCGCATTGCGGGAATTTGGGCGCAGTACCGAAACCGCCATGGTCGCGATCTACCTCCTCGGCCAGCGCCTTGGCGATGGCGGCAATCATCCGGGGTGGGGGAATGTCACCGGGCCGGGTCTGCGCCATTTCGTTGATCGCATCCACGATGCCAGTGGTGTTGAGTTGCACCTTGTCCTGCTCGGTCCGGTAGATCCGGTCGATATGTTCGAGCAGGTCGGGGAAGCCTGGGCGCCCGAACCCGGCGCGCGGCGGGAAGTAGGTTCCGCCCCAAAACGGCTCGCCGTCAGGGGTGCAGAACATGGTGAGTGGCCAGCCACCCTGTTCGCCCATCAGGGAAAGCGCGGCCTGATAGATCGCATCGAGATCGGGCCGCTCTTCCCGGTCCACCTTGATGTTGATGAACAACCGGTTCATCACCGCAGCCGTCTCGGGGTCCTCAAAACTTTCATGGGCCATCACATGGCACCAATGGCAGGCCGCATAACCAATAGAGAGCAGGATCGGTTTCTTCGTCTCGCGGGCCTGTGAAAGAGCCGCGTCGCCCCAGGGATACCAGTGGACGGGATTGTCTGCGTGTTGCAGAAGATAGGGGCTGGTTTCATGGGCCAGCAGGTTGACGGTCATGGTATTGGTTCGGGGCTTGCGGCTCGGGTGTGACGATGTGGTGTCACAGCCTACAATGTCGGCACGCCAGGTATACAGGCAAGATCGGCCCGGGATGTATCGCAGTAACAAACGGAGGGTGGTGCGATGAAGGTAACAATCAACGTGGATTGCACGCCGGAGGAGGCGCGGACATTCATGGGTTTACCCGACGTGACGGCAGCCCAGAAAGCGGTAGTGGACGAATGGCAACGTCAGGCGCTTGAGGCGATGTCGGCCATGGACCCGCAATCCCTGTTCAGGGCCTGGGTGCCCGGTGGCATGGGTGGGTCGATGAGCGGTGCGTCAGGCGGGAGCGATGCCTGGGACCAGTTTCAGAAAGCGTTCTGGGCGGCGATGCCCGATGCTGACAAGAAATCGGGCAAATAGAGTTTGGGCGCGTGGTTTTGACGATGGAGCGCGAGACGATCTATGCGCTCTCCAGTGGTGCAGGCGCTGCCGGTGTGGCGGTGGTCCGGATATCCGGACCGCAGACCGATAGTATCCTCAAGACGCTTGGCGTGTCGGTATTGCCGGCAGCCCGATATGCTGTATTACACAATATATTGTGTCCAAAAACGCAAGAAGCACTAGATAATGCGTTGGTGCTGCGGTTTCCTGGACCTGCAAGCTTCACGGGGGAAGATGTGGCCGAGCTGCACACCCATGGCGGTGAGGCTGTTCTTTCAGCCGTGTTCGGTGCTCTGGAGACCACGGGGCTGGCGCGTATGGCCGAACATGGTGAGTTCACGCGGCGCGCATTTGAGAACGGCAAGCTCGACCTGACCGCAGCCGAGGCGATCGGGGATCTTGTTGCGGCCCGGACTGATGAGCAGCGAAAACTCGCACTACGGCAGTATGACGGCGACTTGGCGGTTTTGTATGACGGGTGGCGTCAGAATCTGATCGATCTTCTGGGCTATGCGGAAGCCGGGATCGACTTTTCGGACGAGGAACTACCCGAAGCCCTACATGCGGATGTCAGAAATCGGATTAATCTTATTAAACAAATGGTTGTTAACCATAGTAGTACCGAACTACTCGGCGAGCAAATCCGCTCTGGATTACCCATCTCGATTTTGGGTGCGCCCAATGTCGGGAAGTCGAGTTTGATGAATGCACTGGCCCGGCGGGACGTTGCGATTGTATCGGAAATGGCCGGAACGACCCGGGATGTGATCGAGGTGCAGATGAATCTGGCCGGCTATGCTGTCACGATTTCCGATACGGCAGGAATTCGAGAGGCCGCGGATCAGGTTGAGGCCGAAGGGGTTCGCCGGGCGGAGTCCCGTGGACGTGACGCGGCTCTCAAGCTGGTTGTCATGGATGCGGGCGAGATGGATATTCCGGATCGGGTGCGCGCATTGATCGACAAAGACACGATCGTGTTGCTGAACAAGATCGATCTGCACGATACGGCGCCGGCAATTCCGGTTTTAGAAACGGCATCAGCGATCATCCCTATATCGGTCAAAACCGGGGCGGGTGTCGGGGATCTGATTGCTTGTCTTGAGTCCAGCGTCAAGACGCGTCTGTCTGGCCATGAAGGTCCGGTGCCCACACGCCAGCGCCACCGGGAAGCCCTGAAAGAGACGGTGGCTGCGCTTGAGCGGGCTTCTTCCGGTGTCTTGCCCGAACTGGTTGCCGAGGATATTCGCCTGGCCACCCGGGCGCTCGGCCGGATCACCGGGCGGATCGATATAGATGAAATCCTCGATACAGTGTTCCGTGATTTCTGTATCGGCAAGTGATGATTGTTTCACGTGAAACATGGTGGACCAGTTCCGCTTTGACAGTGATCAGGAGAGGTCTTACATACCCCGCGCCATGACAGATTCTGAAAAGACATATGATGTGATTGTCATCGGTGGCGGCCATGCGGGATGCGAGGCCGCTGCGGCCTCTGCGCGTGTGGGTGCGAGCACGCTTCTGATCACGCACAAGGCGGCCAAGATCGGCGAAATGTCCTGCAACCCTGCGATTGGCGGGCTCGGCAAGGGCCATCTGGTCCGTGAGATTGATGCGCTGGACGGGATCATGGCGCGCGCCATTGATCGTGGCGGTATTCAATTCCGGATGCTGAACAAGAGCAAGGGTCCTGCTGTGTGGGGGCCGCGCGCGCAAGCGGACCGGAAACTCTACCGTCTGGCGGTGCAGGAATTCCTCGCGGAACAGCCGAATCTGGAAATTCTCGAAGGCGCCGTGGAAGACCTGCTGCTGACCGGAGATGATGTCGCCACCGGCGTGGTTTTATCTGACGGTCGAGAAATCCCTTCGGGCGCGGTAGTCCTGACAACGGGCACCTTCCTGCGGGGCGTGATTCATATCGGTGAAAAGCAGGTTGCCGCTGGTCGTATGGGGGAGGCACCCGCGCTGGGTCTTTCAGACACCTTGATGGCAAAAGGCTTTGCGCTTGGGCGCCTGAAGACAGGCACGCCGCCGCGTCTCGACGGGCGAACGATTGCCTGGGAGAAACTGGAACGTCAGCCCGGTGATAACCCGCCTGTGCCGTTCTCCTATATGACTGATGCAATCACGACGGCCCAGATCGATTGCCACATCACGCATACGAATGAAGCGGTTCACGAACTGATCCGTGCCAATCTTGATCGCGCACCCATCTATTCGGGACAGATCGAAAGCGGGGGCCCGCGTTATTGCCCGTCCATCGAGGATAAAGTGGTCCGGTTTGCCGAGAAGTCCCGGCATCAGATATTCCTGGAACCCGAAGGTCTGGACGACGATACGGTCTATCCCAATGGTATTTCGACATCGTTGCCGGAAGATGTGCAGCTCGGGATCCTCAAACACATCCCGGGCCTTGAAAACGCCCGCATGATCCAGCCGGGTTATGCAATCGAGTATGATTTTGTTGATCCACGGGAATTGCGGCGAACCCTCGAAACCCGCCGGATATCCGGCCTTTTTCTGGCCGGGCAGATCAATGGAACCACCGGATATGAAGAAGCGGGCGGGCAGGGTCTGGTGGCCGGGATCAACGCGGCGCATCAGGCGTCGGGAAGTCCTTTGCGGTTCGAGCCTGATCGCGCCACGTCCTATATCGGTGTGATGATCGACGATCTGGTGACCCGTGGGGCTGATGAGCCCTATCGGATGTTTACTTCAAGGGCGGAATACCGCCTGCTTCTGCGGGCTGACAACGCCGATCAGCGCCTGACGCCCGAAGGTGTGCGGTTGGGTTGTGTCGGTTCGGAGCGCGAAAAGGTCTATCTTTTGAAGTCGAAGGCACAGGCAGCAGGCCGCGCCCGGCTTGAGGCGCTTGCCGAAACCCCGAATGCCCTTGCGCGTCATGGTCTGAAGATCAATCAGGACGGTGTGCGTCGCTCGGCCTTCGAACTTCTGACATTTCCCGATATGAATTTTGATACACTTGTCGGTATCTGGCCGGATTTGTCCGACATCGAACCGTCCGTTCGGGCCACTCTGGAGGTCGAAGCCAAGTATGCCCAGTATCTCGCACGGCAAACTGCGGATGTGGAAGCCTATCGTCGGGATGAGAATCTCCAGCTCCCCGAAGACCTGGATTACCGCGGAATACCGGGACTTTCCAATGAGGCCGTTCAGAAACTGCAGCACCTCAAGCCAGAAACCCTGGGGCAGGCCGGTCGTATTCCGGGTATGACGCCGGCGGCGCTGGTTATTCTTCTGCGTTATGTTCGGCGGACCGGCGCGCGGAACGCGAGCGCAGCTTGATCCACATCATATTGTGGGTGGCTGTCCGGCGATAGCCTGTTATAGGGTGTATATGGTCAATACGGCGGCAATGTCGGTTGAAGAATTTGGTCAGGTTGCGAATGTTTCACGTGAAACACTGGCGCGATTTGAGGCCTACGAAGACCTACTTCAGCAATGGCAGCAGAAAATCAATCTGGTCTCACGCACAACCCTCGCGGATGTGTGGCGCCGCCATTTTCTGGATTCCGTTCAGCTTCGGCAATGGATTGATCCCGGTGTTCCGACCCTCGATATGGGCAGCGGTGCCGGTTTTCCGGGCCTGGTGCTCTCCATCGCGCAGGATGCCCCGATTGTTCTGGCAGAATCCGACAGTCGGAAATGCGCTTTCCTGCGTGAAGTACGACGTGTGACCCAGGCGCCTGCTGAGGTTCACGATGGTCGGGTGGAGGCCATTGCGCCTGCGGCCGGCTTCGGTTTGATCGTGGCACGCGCACTGGCCCCGGTTTCCCGGCTTCTGGAGCTTGCCCGGCCGTTGTTGGGCAAAGACGGGTACTGTATCTTCATGAAGGGCGCACAGGTCGACCAGGAGCTCGATGAAGCTGCACAGACCTGGACCATGGACCTTAAAAGACATCCGAGCGTGGCGGACCCGCGCGGCGTGATTCTGGAAATAAGGAACCCCGATCGTGTCCTATGAAAACCCGACAAAGATCGATCCTCCGATCAACCTCCAGCATGAGCCCTTGGCTGAAGCTCCGCTGCCTGTCCACCATGGCACACGGACGATCGCCATCGCCAACCAGAAGGGCGGGGTGGGCAAGACCACCACCGCGATCAATATTGCCACCGCCATGGCCGCGACTGGCTGGCGCACCTTGCTGATCGATCTCGATCCACAAGGCAATGCTTCCACCGGCATCGGTATCGACACTTCCGATCGCGAGGCATCGAGCTATGAGCTGCTGATCGATCAGGCGCCGCTCGCCTCCTGCCTGAGGCCCACCGCCATTCCCGGCCTCGATATCGTGCCTGCTACGGTGGATCTTTCCGGCGCTGAGGTGGAACTGGTGGGCGTCGATAACCGCACCGACCGGCTGCGCGGCGCGCTGGCCAATGACGCTGTGCATGATATCTGTTTCATCGATTGCCCGCCTTCTCTGGGTCTGCTGACGCTCAATGCCCTTTCCGCGGCCGATTCCTTGCTGGTGCCCTTGCAGTGCGAATTTTTCGCGCTCGAAGGCTTGAGCCAGCTTCTGCAGACGGTGGAACGGGTGCAGCAACGCTTCAATCCCGATCTCGGCATTATCGGTATCGCGCTGACCATGTTCGACCGGCGCAACCGGCTGACCGATCAGGTGGCCGAGGATGTGCGGGCCTGTCTTGGCCAGCTGGTATTCGAGGCGGTGATCCCTCGCAATGTCCGGCTTTCGGAGGCTCCCAGCCACGGCATGCCGGCGCTTGTCTATGACCACAATTGCGCAGGAAG
>JAURLR010000075.1 GCA_030831135.1 Alphaproteobacteria bacterium | reverse complement strand
CGGGCGAAGTGACGGTGCAGGGCGAGGGGTCCGGTACAATCGGGACGCTGACGGAAAGCCAGTTGCGCGCCGCTGGGATCACGCCGAACAGTGGCGCGGCCCCGGATGCGGGAACTGCGACGAACACGACACCGGTCACGCTGCCTGAAGGCAGTGCGCAGGACCAGTACAGCTATGCCCGCCAGTTCCTGCTGAAGCGCGACTTCGTGAGTGCCGAGCAGGCTCTCGCGGCGTTTGTTCAAAACCATCCCGAGGATGGCTTGACCGGTAACGCCCAGTACTGGCTTGGTGAAACATTTTATGTGCGTGGCGATTTCCAGACGGCGGCACGCACATTCGCGGAAGGCTTCCAGCGATACCCCGACAGCGATAAGGCGCCAGACAATCTTCTGAAACTGGGCATGTCTCTCGCCCAGCTTGATCTCAAGGATGATGCCTGCATCACGCTCAAGAAGCTTCGTGTGGAGTACCCCGAAGCACCGACGAGTATCGTCCAACGCGCAGATCGGGAGATCGGTCGCCTGCAGTGCAGCTAGCCGCTCGCAAGCTTTCCGCCCCTGCCGAACAAGAGCGCGCGCCGATTGCGGCGGCGGAGTTCGATCACTGGATGAATTGCCTTGGACCTTTTGAGCGCGCGCCGTGTCTGGCTGTGGCGGTCTCAGGCGGTCGCGACAGCATGGCACTTGCTCTGCTGGCGAAGGACTGGGCGGATGCGCAGGGCGGGCAGGTCCTCGCTGTGACCGTGGACCATGGGTTGCGCCCGGAATCATCGATCGAGGCCGAGCAGGTCGGGCGCTGGATGGCGGCGCGGGGCATTGCGCATCACGCGCTGCGCTGGGAGACCCCTGAACAGGAAAGCGGAATTGAAGCCGCGGCCCGCACGGCGCGATACGCCTTGCTGGAGACATTCTGTCGAGCACAAGGCGTTCTGCATCTGCTGGTCGGACATCATCAGGACGACCAGATCGAGACACATGTGATGCGGCGTTTGCGCGGCAGTGGTGTTGCAGGATTGGCGGGGATGGCCGCCATACGTGAGATGACAGGAATGCGAGTCCTGCGCCCCCTGCTTGGCACTCCACGCGCGCGCATTGCCGCGACGCTGCGAAGCCGCGGGCAGGGCTGGATCGAAGATCCGAGCAATCAGGATATCCAGTTCGCACGCGCGCGTATGCGCGTCTCGGGTAAAAGCGGTTTCAGCGCGGCAGATGTTCGTGAACATGGTCATGCGCGAGTTGCCCATGAACGCGCTGCCGCAGAACTGGCCGCGCGGGCCGTGGGTGTGGACCCGTCGGGTTTTGCCTGGCTGGATATTCAGGCCTTTCGGGAGGGACCGGATCATATTTCACGTACGGTGCTTGCCAATGTCATCACCTGCGTGTCGGGGCGCGTTTATCCGCCGCGCGGGGCCCGTCTGGACCGTCTCTGGGCCCGGATCATCGCGGGTGATATGGATCGTGCCCGGACGCTGGCAGGTTGCATCATCCGCCCTGCGGGATTGGGAAAAATCTGTGTCCTGCGCGAGATGTCGGGTGTGAGTGCGGCGGTACATCGGCCGCGCGCGACGATGCGGTGGGACAACCGGTTTACCTTGATCCTTGGCGGTCCTGCGGGCGACCGGCATGTTCTGGACGCCGTCGGTCGGGGTGATCAGGCACAAATTGCCGAATTGGCAGGCGTTCTGGGTCTTCCGCGAGATGTTTGCAGCGTGCTTCCCGCACTTTTTGAAGATGAGCGGATTGTGGCCTATCCGTCCTTCCGGCCGATTGTTGATCCGTCAGACCCCACCCTGCGTAAGCTTTATGTGCGGTTTGCGCCGCAAAAACCGGTGTCCGGTGTGGCGTTTGGTAAGGTCTGATTATGATCACAGTCGTATTATTGGCGTGAATTACACATTGCCCTCTGGCCTCCGGGGCACCATGTTAGGGGCTGATATGACCGCCGCGCGTCAAGATTTGCAGCGTCTTTCGCTTTTACGCATATGTGACGAACGGCCGATGGAGATGGTCCTTGAATAACTTCGGCAGAAATCTGGCACTCTGGGTGATCATCGCCCTGCTCGTGGTGGCTCTTTTTAATCTGTTTCAGAGCTCGGGCGGGGACGGGAACGACCAGAAGCTCGCCTTCTCGGATTTCGTTGCACAGGTCGAAAGCGACCAGGTGCAGGATGTGACAATCCAGGGGCGCGACATTACGGGCACCTTGCGCAATGGTGGGAAGTTCAACACCTATGCCCCCAATGATCCCAATCTGGTCCAGCGCCTGACCGATCATGACGTCCGCATCACGGCGGCACCTCAGGAACAGGTTCACCCGCTGCTGGGCATGCTGCTCTCGTGGCTGCCGTTCATTGTTATCGTTGGCGTCTGGATTTTCTTCATGCGCCAGATGCAGGGCGGCGGTGGCCGCGGTGCCATGGGCTTTGGCAAGTCACGTGCGAAACTCCTGACCGAGAAGACGGGCCGTATCACCTTCGAGGATGTTGCCGGGGTTGAGGAAGCCAAGCAGGAAGTTGTCGAAGTCGTCGAATTCCTGCGGGACCCCCAGAAGTTCCAGCGTCTGGGTGGGCAGATTCCCAAGGGTGTCCTTCTCGTGGGCCCTCCGGGCACGGGTAAGACCCTGCTTGCACGCGCCATTGCGGGCGAGGCCAATGTGCCGTTCTTCACGATTTCGGGTTCTGACTTTGTCGAAATGTTTGTCGGCGTTGGTGCTTCGCGCGTGCGCGACATGTTCGAACAGGGCAAGAAGAATGCCCCGTGCATCATCTTTATCGATGAGCTCGATGCCGTGGGCCGTCATCGCGGTGCCGGACTGGGTGGCGGCAATGACGAACGTGAGCAGACCCTCAACCAGTTGCTCGTCGAAATGGACGGGTTCGAAACCAATGAGGGCGTGATTCTGGTTGCCGCAACCAACCGTCCCGATGTGCTCGATCCCGCTTTGCTGCGTCCGGGCCGTTTTGACCGTCAGGTGGTGGTGCCCAACCCGGATGTGATCGGCCGTGAGAAGATTCTCAAGGTCCATATGCGCAAGGTGCCGCTGGCGCCCGACGTCGACGCCAAGGTGATTGCGCGCGGCACCCCGGGTTTTTCCGGTGCTGACCTTGCCAATCTGGTGAACGAAGCCGCGCTGATGGCGGCGCGCAAGAACCGCCGCATGGTCACCATGGCCGAGTTCGAGGAAGCCAAGGACAAGGTCATGATGGGCGCCGAGCGCCGTTCGATGGTCATGACCGAGGATGAGAAGCGTCTGACAGCCTATCACGAGGCCGGACATGCGCTTGTCGGTCTGCATCTCGATGGGTGTGACCCGCTCCACAAGGTCACGATTATTCCGCGTGGCCGTGCGCTGGGCGTGACCATGTCGCTGCCCGAACGCGATCGGTACACCTATTCGATCTACGAGCTGAAGGCCAAGCTGGCGATGATGTTCGGTGGCCGCGTGGCCGAAGAGCTGATCTTTGGCAAGGAGCACGTGACCACGGGGGCGGGCAATGACATCAAGGAAGCCACAAATCTGGCGCGCCGCATGATCACCGAATACGGATTCAGCGAGAAACTGGGTCCGCTGCGCTACGAGGACAATCAGGAAGAAGTCTTCCTTGGTCACTCGGTGTCCCAGCACAAGAGTGTTTCGGATGCCACGGCAAAGGAAATCGACGACGAAATCCGTCTGTTGATCGAAAATGCCGAAACCGAAGCCCGGCGCATTCTGAGCGAGAACATCGACGAACTTCACACCGTGTCGAACGGTTTGCTCGAATATGAGACGCTCTCGGCGGTGGACGTGGATATTCTTCTGAAGGGCGGCACTATTGACCGGTCCGATAATGACGAAAGCGGCACTTCGGATCGCCCGCGTTCGTCGGTTCCCACAAGCGGGACGGCGAACAAGAAAGACCGGCCGAGCGGCGGTATGGAACCGGAACCGCAACCGCAGGGCTGACGTCTTCGTAGGGTTGCCGTCGTGAACGAAATCAAAGGGGCTTCCGCCGTTCAGCGGGAGCCCTTTTTCGATCCCCGGCAGATGCGTGGACGCCCCGGACTTGAGCCGACCGGCGTTGTTGCCGGCCCGGTTGCTCTGGCCTTGTGTGAAGCCGGACAGGCGCTCGCGCTGGCAGGTGGGCCGCTGGCCTTCACCCATATGCGGTTTGGGAATGAACTTCTGGCGGTTGCAGATTTGCGGCGCCGGGCCGAACAGGCGGACATGGGTGGCGATGAAAACCTGGCCCTGCGATTGGAAGCTCTGAGCTGCCCGCGTGCGCCGCTTGCCGGGCTGGCGCTTTCGGGCCGTGGTGCGCGGACCCGGATCATGGGTGTGTGCAATGTAACCCCGGACAGTTTTTCCGATGGTGGCGATCACGCCGATCCTGGCGCGGCGGTCACATTCGCGCGCAGGATGGCAGAAGCCGGCGCCGACATCATTGATGTTGGCGGTGAATCCACCCGCCCCGGTGCCTTGCCGGTTTCCCACACGGAAGAACTGGATCGTGTGCTGCCGGTGGTCGAAGCATTGGCGGCTAACGGGCTGACGGTCTCCATTGATACCCGCCACGCCGATGTCATGCGCGCCGCGATCGCGGCAGGCGCTACCATTGTCAACGATGTTGCCGCCCTCACCGAACCCGGCGCATTGGAGGCGGTCGCGCAAAGCAATGTGTCGGTCATTCTCATGCATATGCGCGGCACGCCGGAAACCATGCAGGCGCGTCCTGCTTATGAGGACGTGGTGCAGGATGTTTTTGACTGGCTGGCTGACCGTGTTCAGGCCTGTCACATCGCCGGAATTTCCCACGACAGGATCGTGATTGACCCGGGGTTCGGCTTTGGCAAGACCGTCGAACACAATGCCGCGCTTCTCGCGCAGCTGGCGCGGTTTCACGGGCTGGGTTGCGCGCTGGCCGTTGGGCTGTCCCGGAAGAGTTTTATCGGCGCTTGGACCAGCGAGAAGGACCCCAAAGCGCGCCTCCCGGGCTCGCTGGCCGCCGCGATCTCGGCTGCTGCACGGGGTGCGCAGATCGTGCGGGTTCACGACGTGGCCCAAACCCGTGCAGCGCTCGCTGTCTGGCGCAAGGGGGCAGGATTATCGGTATGACAGACATGTTAACGGTCACGAACGCGGTGCTATAAAGTCCTATTGAGAAACCGCAGGATTCGGCATGGCACGCAAGCTATTTGGGACAGACGGCATTCGTGGCAAGGCGAATGTGGAGCCGATGACGGCCGAAACGGCACTGCGTGTCGCCATGGCTGCCGGTCACCGTTTTACGCGTGGCGATCACCGTCACCTCGTGGTGGTCGGCAAGGATACGCGCCTGAGCAACTACATGATCGAACCGGCCATGCAGGCCGGATTTACTGCCATGGGGATGGATGTGGTTCTGGTGGGTCCGATGCCAACACCGGCGGTGGCGATGCTCACCCGCTCCCTGCGGGCCGATCTGGGTGTGATGATTTCAGCCTCGCACAATCTGTTTGAAGACAACGGGATCAAGCTGTTCGGTCCCGATGGGTTCAAGCTCTCCGATGACGTG
>JAURLR010000074.1 GCA_030831135.1 Alphaproteobacteria bacterium | reverse complement strand
TCGGTCGCGGCAAGTTCCAGCGTGAGCGGGATTTCGATGGCGTCGAGAAGCCGGATGAGATCATCGTCGGAGATATGCCGACGGTCCTCGCGCAGATGCGCGACAATGCTGTCTGCACCGGCTGCAGCTGCGGCCTGTGCAGCGCGCACGGGATCCGGCAAACCGCCTCCACGCGCGTTGCGGATGGTTGCCACATGGTCAACATTGACGCCGAGGCGCAGATCAGAAGCCATTGAACTGTCTCATGGTTTCGGGAACAGATGGTAAAATCGAACTTCCCGGCGGGAAGGTCAACCCGCCGCGATGTCAGCTTCGGGTACGTTCGACCGCACTGACGGATTTATGACCGCGCAGGGTGGTGACGATGGCATTAAGATGCTTGGCGTCCACGACTTCGATATCCACGAGCATGTCGAAGAAGTCGGCGGTCCGGTTGGTGAATTTCAGATTCGAGATATTGCCCTGGGCCGCCGCGATGGTTGCCGCCATTTCGGCAAGACTGCCGGGCTCATTGACCAGCGTGACATTGAGCCGGCTGACCAGATCGGTCGTCGCCAGATCGGAATCCGGGTTCCAGGAGACATCGACCCAACGCTCCGGACTGTCTGCAAACGCCTCGAGCGTCATGCAGTCGATCGTGTGGATGGTCACCCCCTTGCCGGTGGTCATGACACCGACAATCCGGTCGCCCGGCAACGGATAACAGCATTTCGCCATATGGACCGCGATGCCCGGTGTCAGTCCGCTGATCGAAACGGCATGCTCGCCGCCCCCCATCGGCACGGGTTTCTTGCGACGCAGGGAGAAAATCGACGATCCGGCCTTCTTTGCGCTGCCCTCATCGACCTTGTCGGGGAAGACGGCTCTGGCGACATCGCGCCCGGTATAGACCCCCTGACCGACCATCGCGAAAAGGTCGTCGGGTGAATCCGCGTGAAACTCTCTCAGCGCCAGATCGAAGGAGGTCCCGTCCAGGGTTTCCCCGATCCGCCCGAATGCCTTGCCGACAATTCCGCGTCCCAGATCGACATATTGGCGCAATTCGGCTTCCCGGAGCACGCGGCGGATACGTGAGCGCGCCTTGCCGGTCACAACCAGTTTCTCCCAGTCCGGCGACGGGGTCTGGTTTTTCGAGATCAGGATTTCGACCTGATCGCCATTCTGGAGCGCCGTGCGCAAGGGCATGTTGCGACCGTTGATCTTTGCGCCGACGCATTTGTCACCGATATCGGTGTGGACCGCATAGGCAAAGTCGATGGGCGTCGCGCCACGCGGGAGCGAAAACACCTCACCGCGCGGTGAGAAACAGAAGACCTGATCGGAGAACATTTCCAGGCGCGTATGGGCAAGGAAATCTTCCGGCGCCACGGCATTCTCGAGAATTTCCAGGAGTTCCTGGAGCCAGCGATACTGACGGTTTTCCTCACGCATCGCACTGGAGGCCGGTCCCGACCCCTTGTCCTTGTAGACCCAGTGCGCTGCCACCCCGCGTTCGGCCACGTCGTGCATATCCTGGGTCCGGATCTGGATCTCGATGCGGTGGTCGGCCAAACCGATCACGCTTGTGTGCAGCGACCGGTACCCATTCGGCTTCGGGGTGGAGATGTAGTCCTTGAAACGCCCCGGAACGACCTGATAGCGGCCATGCACCACCCCCAGCGCCTGATAGCAGTCCGGGATCGTTGGCACGATCACCCGGAAGGCGATGATGTCCGAAAGCTGCTCCACCGAAGACTGTGTGCGCTGCATCTTGCGCCAGATCGAGTACGGCGATTTCTGGCGCCCGGCGATATGGACTTCGATCCCGGCTTCCGCAAAGACATCCCGCAACTCGGAGAGAACAGCCTCAATGACGCTCTTGCCTTCCGTTTTGAGAAACTCCAGGCGCCGGGTAATCGAGTCACGCGCATCAGGATACAACTCTCGGAAGGCCCGGTCTTCCAGCTCATCCTTGATATCATGCATGCCGATCCGCTCTGCCAGCGGGGCATAGATATCCATCGTCTCATGAGCGATGCGGCTTCGGCGCTCCTGCTTAGGCACGTGGTGGAGCGTGCGCATGTTGTGCAGCCGGTCCGCCAGCTTGACGAGCAGGACACGGATATCCTTGCTCATCGCAAGCAGAAGTTTGCGGAAATTTTCCGCCTGCTTGGCGCGGTCAGACTGCAACTCAAGCTGGGTCAGCTTCGTGACACCATCGACAAGCTGGGCCACTTCTTCACCAAACAACTGCGCGATTTCGGCATGGGTGGCATCGGTGTCCTCGATCGTGTCGTGCAGCAAGGCTGTGATGATCGACGCGGTATCGAGGTGATAATTGGTCAGGATGCCCGCAACTTCCAGCGGGTGGCTGAAGTAGGGATCCCCGGAGGCACGCTTCTGTGCGCCATGGGCCTTCATGGCAAAAACATAGGCGCGGTTGAGCGCATCCTCGTCCGCACTGGGGTCGTAGGCGCGAACTTTCTCAACAAGCTCGAACTGACGCATCATGAATGCATCATAGACATGAAATGGGGCACACGAAAAAGCCCGGGCACATCAAATATGCACCCGGGCAATCATTTGCAATTGTGAGAAGCTGTTTCGCGACTGTGAGCCTGCGATCCAGCGCCCGTTCGATCAGCTATCCGAACTCTCGTCCACGGCATCTTCAAACCGCATCTGCGGCATGCCATCCTCGGGCGCATCCTCACCGTCAGCCAGCGGGGCGTCGGGCGTCACGCCAGCCAAATGGGTTTCGGATTCGAGCAATTCGATGATCTCTTCCTCTTCGGGGAGAT
>JAURLR010000073.1 GCA_030831135.1 Alphaproteobacteria bacterium | reverse complement strand
GGCGGACGACAAGCTGGTGATCATCGGGGCTGGTGGTGTCGGCCTGACCGGCGTGGGAATTGCTGCGGAATATGTTCGCAACGAAAAGATCGTGGTCGATCTGGATGAAGAAAAGCTGGCCGCCGCGCGGGAAGCGGGCGCCGATCACACGATCAACCCCAGGCGGGAAGATGCCGTGGCGCGCATCGCCGAACTGACGACGGCGGGAGCCGGTGCCGTGGTGGACTTCGTCGGATCTACCGAAACCGCAAAATTCGGCATGGATGTCCTGCGCCGGGGCGGCACCTATGTGCTGGTGGGCCTTTATGGCGGGCGGATCGACATCCCGACCCTTGCCCTGCCAACCCGGGATATCGCGCTGCGCGGGTCCTATGTCGGCAATCTCGGCGAGATGCACGAACTGATGGAGCTGGTGAAAGCCGGCAAGGTGGACCCGATCCCCGTCGCCGCACGTCCCATGTCGGAAGTGACCAACACGCTCAAGGACCTGGAAGAAGGCCGCATAATCGGCCGGGTGGTCGTAGTGCCCGAAGGCGCCTAGCCGCCGCTCACCATCTTCGAAATCACCTTTGAGAGGCCGGGAACCCTGTTTCCGGCCTCTTTCAGTTCCCAGTCCGGATACTCACCCGCCGCGGCCCGGAGCGCCTGCTGCATGGCGATCAGCGCCCAGCGGATATGGGCAAACACTTCCCAGAAGTAGATCCGTTCCGATTCCGGTTCCGGTGTCTGGCCACCGGCCTTGGCATAGGCAGTCAGGAAGACCGGGCGTTCGCCAAGTCCACCCGCCTCCCGGGTCGGGTTGTCGCCGCGCCAGCACGCCGCGCAGAACCAGCCGATATCTTCAAGGGGATCGCCGGCCCCGGCGAATTCCCAGTCCAGAACGGCGACAAGCCGGTCGTCGGCAATCAGGAAATTTCCTGTTCGGAAATCCCGGTGCACGAGTGTCGGTACAACAGGCTCGGGCGCGTTGACATCAAGCCAATCGAGACCGGCGATAAGGCCGCACGGCAGAGACTCCAGACCGCACGCCCATTCCTGCAGCGTCTCAACCCGGTCGCGCGGCGTCTCGGGCATGAGCCCGGCAGGAATTCCCGCCCCATGTGTCTGCGCCAGCGCAGACCCAAGCTGCAAGAGGACCGAATCATTGTCGGGACGCGCAAACAGCTTCTGGCGATCCGCATCGCCGGCGCTGAACTCCGAAACAAGGAAAGCACGGCCGATCAGCGTTTCCGTCGGCTCCACCCATAACGGGGTCGGGACCGGCACCCCGGCGGCATGGACATGCTGTAGAACCTCGAACTCCTGGTCCTTCGACAAGCTCTCGGGCAGCGGCAGGTCCGGGCCAACTCGCAACACCAGCGGGCGGACTTGTCCGTCTGCATCAATATCAAGCCGCCAGTTGCGCTGTACCGCGCCGCCGGGCAGCAACACGGCCGCGCGAACAGAGACCTTCCGCGCTGCCATTTTGTCCTCAAGCCAGCTTTCAAGAGGACCGAGGTCAGCCGGCAGGCGTGGAATGATCCCGGCGGTGTGGCCATCGGGCATGAAGGTTCAGCCCCATTTCCAGAAATCCATGCCGTCCGACAGCAGGTTCCTTGCAACAACCATCTTGTGAACTTCCGATGCGCCATCCACCAGCTTGGCCTGCGGCGCATAGCGATACATCCACTCCAGCGGCAGGTCCTTGGAATAGCCGCGCGCGCCATTGAGCTGGATCGCGGTCGCAATTGTCTTGTGCAGGATTTCCGAAACCCAGATCTTTGCCATGGAGACCTCTTTCTGTGCCCTGTCGCCGGTATCAAGCTTTGCGGCAGCTTTCATGGTCAGCAGACGTCCGATCTCGATATCCATCGCCGCATCACCGATCATCCACTGGACGCCTTCGTGATCGGCCAGGGTCGCCCCGAAATTCTCTCTGGTCTTCACGTAATCAAGGCATTCTTCAAGGGCGCGCTTGGACATGCCCAACCAGCGCATGCAATGGGTCAGGCGGGCGACACCCAGACGAATCTGGACCGCCTTCATCCCTTCGCCGACTTCCATCAGGCGGTTGGAGTCATCAATCTCGAGACCATCGAACTCGATCTCGCAATGGCCGCCATGTTCTTCGGGGCCCATGATCGGGATGCGCCGGATGATCCGCCAGCCCGGCTGATCCTTGTGAAACAGGAAGGTCGTCAGGCTGCGGCGTTTTTCATCCGATGTGCGCGCCAGCAGAATGAAATGCTCGGCGCCCTCGGCCCCTGTGATGAACCATTTCCGGCCCTTGATGACCCATTTGTCATTCCCCTGCCGATCGGCACGGGTCAGCATCATGGTGGGATCGGAGCCCGACCCGGGTGCGGGTTCGGTCATCACGATGGATGACCGGATCTTCCCGTCGATGATCGGCTGCAGCCACTGGTCTTTCTGGTCTTCGCGTCCGACCCGGTCGAGCAGGATCATGTTGCCGTCATCGGGCGCCGAACAGTTGAAGGTCAGCGGGCCAAAGCGCGACCGTGCGGCTTCTTCGTAAAACACGGCCATTCCGACCGTGTTGAGCCCCAATCCACCACGATCCTTGGGCATTTGCGGGGCCCAAAGCCCCTGACTGCGTGCCTTTTCACGGACCTTGGCGAGAACCGCCTCGTCGATCATCTCATGCGTATCGAAATTCGCCGGGTCGGCCTCCAGCGGCATGATCTCGTCGGCCACAAAGGTTTTGACCCGCAGGCGCAGGTCTTCAAGGTCAGCAGGAAGGGTAAAATCCACCATGGTGTCTCCGCAGGTTCGGTATCAGAGCGTTGATAAGGTCAGGCCGCCATCCACGGCGATCACGGCACCGGTGATATAGGCCCCGGCGGGTCCGGCAAGCAGCAGCAGCGCCCCGTCAAGGTCTTCGGGCTCCCCGAAACGACCCACGGCGACGCGTTTCTGGATGCGCTCACCGGGTCCGCTTTCGAGGAATTCCGTGTTCAGTTCGGTCTTGATGTAGCCCGGTCCGATGGCATTGACCAGAATGCCGTCGCGACCAAGTTCCAGAGCGAGAGTCTCGGTCAGGCTCACCATGCCGGCCTTCGAGACCGCGTAGGATTGCACGCGCTTTGCCACGGTGCGCCAGCCAAGCACGGAAGCGATGTTGATGATCCGCCCCCCATTGCCGTGATCGACCATGCGCCGCCCCACCGCGCGCGCCATCAGCCACGCGCCCTTGAGATTGGTGTCCATGACCCGGTCCCACTCGGCCTCTTCCATCTCCAGCGAGAGGTCCTTGGGCGGAATTCCCGCATTGTTTACCAAAATCGAGACAGGTCCGGCCTCGGCCTCGGCGCGGGCAACAGCCCGATCCACAGAACCGGCATCGGTCACATCGAGATCGACGGCAAGGGCACTGCCACCACTGGCTGTGATCCGGGCTTGAAGATCCGCAAGACGGTCAGCACGACGGGCACCGATCACGACCTTTGCGCCCGCATCGGCAAGGGTTTGCGCGAAATGGGCCCCAAGGCCACTGGAGGCCCCGGTCACGAAAGCCACCTTGCCTGTCAGATCAAAAGACGTACGCATGTTTCCCCCAAAACGACGCCCGGGCGGGCAATTGCCGTTGTCAGTTCACGGCTTTAAGCTTGCCCCGCAATCTAGCAGACCCGGAGCCAAATCCCATGGACACCATCTTACTCGACAAGCAGGACGGCGTCGCCACCCTGACGCTGAATCGGCCCGATGTGCTGAATGCCCTGAACCGTCAGATGGCTGTGGAACTGAGCGAGGCCGTCGCGGATCTGACCGCCGATGACCGGGTGCGCGCCGTCGTCATGCGGGGATCGGGGCGAGGTTTCATGGCTGGCGGTGACGTTGCGACCTTCCATCAGAATATCGACACCATCGATGAAACGATCACGGATCTGATCGGTATTTTCCACAAAAGCGTTGTAGGCATTGCAGCCATGCCCAAACCTGTGATCGCCGCCGTCCACGGACCGGTCGCCGGGGCCGGCGTGAGCATGTCCCTGAATGCCGACTACACCATCGCTGCGGATAACGCGAAATTCACCATGGCCTATATCTGGCTGGGCACGAACCCCGATGGTGGTTCGACCTACCTGCTCCCGCGCCTTGTCGGGCGCCGCAAGGCGCTGGAACTTGCCATGCTGAGCGAGACGCTCGACGCCGAAGCGGCGCTGGAACTTGGTCTGGTCAATCGTGTGGTATCTGCGGATGACCTCGAGAATGAAGCAATGAAACTGGCCACGCGCTTCGCGGCCGGGCCGACGAAAGCCTTCGCGCAGACCAAGGCCCTGATCAACCAGAGCTTCGAAGCCGCCAGCATGTCCGAACAACTTGCCGCCGAACGCGACGCCTTCCTGAGCTGTGCGGGAACCGAAGACTTCAAAGAGGGCGTTGCCGCCTTCGTCGAGAAACGCAAACCCGACTTCAAGGGCTCCTGATCACCAAAGCAGGAACAGCAGAAACGGAACCAGGATTGCCGTGATCAGGCCGTTGAGGCCCATGCCGATACCGGCAAAGGTCCCGGCAATCTCGTTGACCTGAAACGCGCGGGCCGTTCCGATGCCATGGGACGCGATTCCAATGGCAAACCCACGTGCCCGGTAGTCCGTTATTCTGAGCATGTTGAACAACGGCGTTCCTGACATGGCACCGATGATGCCGGTCAGAATGACCAGAACAGCGGTCAGAGATGGCAGGCCACCCACCCGCTCGGAAATTCCCATCGCAATCGGAGTCGTTACGGATCGGGGTGCCAGCGATAGCAGGGTTTCCGGGGTTCCCCCCAGAAGCGCAGCGATTCCCACCGCCGATCCCACGGCCGTGACCGATCCGACGAGAAGCGCCAAGAGCATGGGGAGCGCAGCACGCCGAACGATCCTGATATTTGCATAAAGCGGGACCGCCAGCGCAACGGTGGCAGGCCCAAGAAGGAAGTGCACAAACTGGGCACCATCAAAATACATCGCATAGTCCACGTCGGTCGCATAGAGCAGCAACACAAGCAGTGCCACGGAGACCGCGACGGGGTTAACCAGCGGATTCATCCCGGATCGCTCATAGGCGTAGAAGGCCACGACATAGGCCGCGAGAGTCACAGTCAGCCACAACAGCGGCCCCGCGCTCAGGTAGACCCAAATATCATCAATCAACGGGGTCATGACTCCTGCTCCGCGCAGGGATCATCCAGCCCCATCGCACGCGAGGCGAGGCGCATGGTTCCTG
>JAURLR010000072.1 GCA_030831135.1 Alphaproteobacteria bacterium | reverse complement strand
GACTGGTCGATGTCGATGACCTTGTCGAGATGCTCAAAGCCCTCGATGGATTTGTGGGGGCTGGGGGCCGCGCGGGAACTGTAAACGTGCCGCGCGGCGGCATTGTAGAGGGTGTCGATCACCAGTGTCGATTTCCCCGAACCCGAAACGCCTGTGACGCAGGTGAAGGTGCCAAGTGGAATTTCGGCGCTGACATCCTTGAGGTTGTTTCCCGTTGCACCGGTGATTTTCAGGGATTTACCCTTCTTGCCCGGACGGCGTTCGGTCGGAACCGGTATCTGTTCCACGCCGGTCAGGTATTTCGCGGTCAGGCTTTTGCTGACCTGCTGCATCACCTTCTTGGGAGCACCTTCGGCCACAACAGTACCGCCATGCACGCCCGCGCCTGGCCCCATATCGATCAGGTAATCGGCGGTGAGGATCGCATCCTCGTCATGTTCCACCACGATGACTGTATTGCCCAGATCGCGCAGCCGCTTGAGGGTTTCGAGCAGGCGGGCATTGTCACGCTGATGCAGGCCGATGGAGGGCTCGTCCAGCACATAGAGCACCCCGGTCAGGCCCGAGCCGATTTGGGAGGCCAGCCGGATACGCTGGCTTTCGCCACCCGACAGGGTGCCGGAATTCCGATTGAGGGTCAGGTATTCGAGACCGACATCATTCAGGAAGCCGAGCCGTTCATTGATCTCCCGCAGGATTCGATGGGCGATCTCGTTCTGTTGTGCCGTGAGATGATTTTCGAGGTCTGCAAACCATGCCCCGGCATGAGCGATCGACATCTCGGTGGTTTCGCTGATGTGCTTGTCGTTGATCCGCACCGCCAGCGCTTCGGGCTTGAGACGCGCGCCCTTGCAGGTTTCGCAGACAGAGGTGACCTGATACTTGCCGATTTCCTCGCGTGCCCATGAACTTTCGGTTTCCCGGTAACGCCGTTCGAGGTTCATCACCACGCCTTCGAAGGGCTTGCTCGTCTCGTAGGTGCGCAGCCCGTCGTCGTATTTCATCTTGATGGTGGTGTTGCCCGATCCGAACAGGATCACCTTCTGAACTTTCTCGGGCAATTCGGACCAGGCATCGGTTGTTGAAACCTTGTGATGGCGCGCAATGGCATCGAGTGTCTGGGCGTAATAGGGGCTGGAGGAATTCGACCAGGGCGCAATCGCACCGTCGCGCAGGCTTTTCGTTTGATCGGGAACGACCAGATCGGGATCGACCACGACCTTGGTGCCCAGACCATCACAGGCCGGGCAGGCACCGAACGGGTTGTTGAAGGAGAAGAGCCGGGGCTCGATCTCCTCGATCGTAAAGCCCGAGACGGGGCAGGCAAATTTGGCCGAAAAAATGGTCTGTTCGCCGGTTTCAGCGTTCTCGGCAAAAGCCAGACCGTCGGCCAGTTCCAAAGCGGTCTCGATCGAATCCGCCAGACGCGTTCCGATACCCTCACGTACCACGATCCGGTCGACGACAACGGCGATGTCGTGCTTCAGATTCTTGTCGAGGGTCGGCGCGTCCGCAATCTCGTACATCTCTCCATCGATTTTCACCCGCTGGAATCCGCGCTTCTGAAGCGCGGCGAGTTCCTTGCGGTATTTCCCCTTGCGTCCACGCACAATGGGCGCCAGCAGGTAGAGCCGCGTGCCTTCGTCCATTTCCAGGGTCCGGTCGACCATCTGGCTGACCGATTGGGCCTCGATGGGCAGGCCGGTTGCCGGGGAGTAGGGGATTCCCACACGGGCAAAGAGCAGGCGCAAATAGTCATAGATTTCGGTGACCGTGCCGACTGTGGAACGCGGGTTGCGACTGGTCGTCTTCTGCTCGATGGAAATCGCCGGAGAGAGGCCTTCGATGGAGTCCACATCGGGCTTCTGCATCAGTTCCAGGAACTGACGGGCATAGGCCGACAGGCTTTCCACGTAGCGGCGCTGTCCTTCGGCGTAGATCGTATCAAACGCCAGCGAGGACTTGCCTGACCCCGACAGCCCCGTGATCACAACCAGGGCATCCCGGGGAATCGAAACATCGACATTTTTCAAATTATGTTCGCGTGCGCCGCGAACGACGATTTTCTTCTGCATGAAAGCCTATTACGAGACGGGGCGGGGCGCAGTTCAGTTGCACCGAACAGACTGGCTAAAATGGCGTCCTCACCGTCAAAAAGCCAGTGGACAACCCCGAACATGTTCGACATCAGGCGGGTTTCTTCTGCCGCCTATGCACCGTGCTCGAGCTGGCGGATGACATGGTCACGAAGGCGTTCGGCGGCTGGAGACAGGCCAGGGGCCTCAACCAGTGCCATTTCGGTGTCTTCGAGTGCGGGCAGGTCGAGCATATCGGCATTCAGGATCGTCAAATCGGTGGGCGCCATTTCCTTGGGCAGGACCGTGACACCGAGACCCGCCCGGACCGCAGCCAGGGATCCGGCAAGCGAACCGCAGGTATAGGCAATGCGCCAGGGCCGCTGTTTCTGGTCGAGGGAATCGGTCATCCGCTTGCGATAGACGCAAGGACGGGGTGAAACCACCAACGGGATCGTTTCCGCGCCGTCCAGGATTTTGCGGTCCACGCCGACCCAGACCAGGGGTTCGCGCCAAACCCGCAGCCCGGGGCTTTTCTCACTCGGTTCGCGTTTCACAAGCGCCAGATCAAGGTTGCCGGACGAAAACCGCTCAAGCAGATCCAGCGTCAGTTCGCAGGTGACATCCAGCGCCACCTTGGGGTGGTTCTTGGCGAATTGCGCGAGGACGTTGGGCAGATGACTGGTCGCGAAGTCTTCGGGTGCACCGAATCGAACCACTCCGGCGATCTCCGGTTCGCGCGCCCTTGTGACGAGTTCGTCGTTCAGGGCGAGTATCCGGCGCGCCTGATCGAGGATCAGTTCGCCCTCGCTCGTCAGCGAAATCTGACGTGGGCTTCGGACAAGCAGCTGGACCCCCAGTTGTTCCTCGAGCCGTTTGATCTGCAGTGAAACTGCGGACTGGCCACGGCCAAGGCGTTCACCGGCCATCGAAAACCCGCCGCACTCAACGACGGTGACGAGGGCGCGCAAAAGGTCGGGGTGGATGTTGGTTGCGGTTGGCATGGAGACCTGAACGATATTGAGAATATCAATTACTCTATATCGTATTATCTATTTTACCAATCATGGTTTATCAGCCAGATTGGAATCAGATATAGACACAGGAGCCTCCCATGAACGTCCAGAGCAAACCGTTGTCACCAGAAAAGTCTGATTCCATGAACGAAGAAAATCAAAGCCCCGTTCCGATCGCTGTTGCCCATGGCGACGGCATTGGCCCCGAAATCATGGCCGCCAGTCTGGCCGTGCTTGAGGCGGCCGGCGCGAAACTTGATATCCATGAGGTCGTGATTGGCGAGAAAGCCTATCTCTCGGGGAACTCATCGGGACTTGATGCGTCGGTCTGGGACATCCTGCGCAAGACAAAGGCGCTCTACAAGGCCCCGATCACCACCCCGCAAGGCGGTGGCTACAAGAGCCTGAATGTGACGATCCGGAAATCGATGGGCCTGTTCGCCAATGTGCGCCCCTGCGTATCCTATGCCCCGGTCGTCGAGACCAAACACGCGGGTATGGACGTCGTGATCGTGCGCGAGAACGAGGAAGACCTTTATGCCGGTATCGAGCATCGCCAGACCGATGAGGTCTATCAGTGCCTGAAAGTGATCTCCCGGCCGGGTTGTGAAAAGATCGTTCGCTATGCGTTTGAGTATGCCCGGGTGAACAAGCGCAAGAAGGTCTCCTGCTTCACCAAAGACAACATCATGAAGCTGACGGATGGCCTGTTTCACAAGGTCTTCGATGAGGTCGCTCTCGACTATCCCGAGATCGAAACCGATCACTGGATCATCGATATCGGCGCCGCCATGCTGGCCGACCAGCCGGAGGTTTTCGACGTTATCGTCACCCTGAATCTTTACGGCGACATTGTCAGCGACATCACGGCCCAGATTTCGGGATCTGTCGGGATCGGGCCGTCGTCGAATATCGGTGCCCATGGCGCGATGTTCGAAGCTATCCATGGCTCGGCACCGACAATTGCCGGGCAGGGGATTGCCAACCCGTCGGGCCTTTTGCTTGCCGGCGCCATGATGCTGGCGCATCTCGGTCAGACCCGGGTAGCTGAAAAAATTCACAATGCCTGGTTGCGGACCATCGAGGACGGCATCCACACACCCGACCTGTTCACCGAGGGATTGTCGGTGAAGAAGGTCGGGACCCATGAATTCGGAGAGGCGGTCATCGCGCGACTCGGACAAAACCCCGAGAAGCTCGACAAGGTCACCTATGACAAGGACGCCAAACCGATTGAAATCTACACGCCCGTACCCAGAGACAGCGAGAAGAAGGAACTCGTCGGGGTGGATGTGTTTGTGCAGTCCCGGATGGAGCCCGATCAGCTGGCCAAGCTGCTGTCCCAGGCCGAACATAGTGTCGGGGTCAAGCTCGAGATGATCACGAACCGGGGCGTGAAGGTCTGGCCGGATCCCATGCCGGAAACATTCTGCACCGATCATTGGCGTTGCCGTTTCATGGCGCAACCTGACAGCCAGTTTGACCTGGCATCAGTCGTGGCGCTGCTCTCCCGACTGGCATCGAGCAATGTGGAATTCATCAAGACCGAACACTTGTACACCTTCGACGGGCAGCCGGGTTTCTCGCTGGGACACGGGCAGTAACTCCCGAATACCGAAGGCTGAAAGAATTCGGAAGCCGGTGTTGTGGGTCTCGCAACACCGGTTTTTCTGTTTTGTTGCAAAAAGAACAAAGCATGAATATCGTGGGGATAACTTGCACGCGCAGCCGCTTGTGGGGACCTGTGCCCCATGCCAGTCTGCGCTTGGATTTGCGCCCGATTCGGGTTGTCCGGGGCGCATGAAGGTCGGATAGAACGTGTCAGGAGGCACATCACATGGCAGGCAGCGTCAACAAGGTCATTCTCGTCGGAAATCTGGGGCGCGACCCCGAAATCCGTTCCATGCAGTCCGGCGACAAGGTGTGCAACCTGTCCGTGGCGACATCCGAGCGCTGGAAAGATCGCAATTCCGGCGAAATGCAGGAAAAGACCGAGTGGCATCGTGTGGTCATCTTCGATCAGAAGCTGGCCGAGGTCGCCGAGAAATATCTGCGCAAGGGTGCCAAGGTGTTTCTGGAGGGGCAACTCCAGACGCGCAAATGGACGGACCAGTCCGGCGTCGAAAAATACACGACCGAAGTCGTCCTGCAGCGTTTCCGTGGTGAGCTCGTGATGCTCGACAGCCGCGGTGAAGGCGGTGGCGGTGGTGGCGGATATGATTCCGGCCCGAGCGATTATGGCAATCCGCAACCCGCTATGTCTGGTGGCGGCAGCGGCGGTGCCGGTGGCGGGCGCATGTCGGACGACCTCGACGACGAAATCCCGTTCTAGGGTGCGCGGCGCGGGTGTCCGGCAATGTCTGACGATATCCCGAGCATCCTGTCCCATGTGTCGGTCGGAACCAATGACTTTGCACGCGCGACTGCGTTTTACGATGCAGTTCTGCCAATCCTGGGATGCCGTCGCGTGATGGAGCATCCCGGAGCGGTTGCTTACGGCAAGGCGTTCCCGGAATTCTGGGTTCAGACCCCTGTTGATGGTGCGGCGGCCACTGTCGGAAACGGGACTCATATCGGTTTCATTGCACCCGATATCGCTGCCGTGGAAGCCTTCTACGCGGCGGCGATCAAGGCCGGAGCGTCCGATGCCGGCGCGCCGGGTCCTCGCGCCGAATACGGCGCCCCCTATTACGGGTGTTTCTTGCGGGACCCGGACGGACACAAGATCGAAGCGGCTTTCTGGGACATCGAAAAGGATACATCCTGAAGCGCCTGCTTCAGGGCCGCTTCGGATGATTTGAAATCAGGACGGAATCACGCGATCAAGTAGAATTGAAAACAGGATAACTTTTATCCATGGGTGTAGCCTTGTTCCGGCTATCTTCCGAAAGGGGCTTTCATCATGGAATTTCTGCCGAGTGGTTTTCTGACATTCGTGATCGCAGTCGTGGTGTTTGCGGTGATTATCATCTGGGCTGGCATCAAGCAGGTGCCCCAGGCTCAGGAATGGACCGTTGAACGCTTCGGGCGCTACACGCGAACGCTTTCGCCAGGCCTGCATCTGATCACGCCGTTTGTGGATCGGGTCGGGTTCAAGCTCTCGCTGCGAGAAACCGTGCTCGATATTCCCTCGCAGGACGTGATTTCCTACGACAACGCGACCATCACGGCCGATGGTGTGGCGTTCTACCAAGTAGTGGATTCCGCACGCGCCGCCTATGAGGTCAACGACCTCGTGCGGGCCATCACCAATCTCGCCATGACGAATATCCGGACCGTGATCGGCTCGATGAGTCTGGATGATGTGCTCTCCCAGCGGGACGACATCAACGAACGCTTGCTGCGCGTGATTGATGCCGCAACCAATCCCTGGGGCATCAAGGTCACCCGTGTGGAGATCAAGGACCTGACTCCGCCGGGCGATCTGGTTGAGGCCATGGGCCGCCAGATGAAAGCCGAACGTGAAAAGCGCGCGGAAGTGCTTCAGGCCGAGGGTGAGAAACAGGCTGCGATCCTGCGCGCCGAAGGCATGAAGCAAAGCGCCATTCTCGAAGCCGAGGGCCGACGAGAAGCCGCGTTCCGGGATGCCGAAGCCCGCGAACGTGAAGCCGAGGCCGAAGCCAAGGCAACCGAGTTCGTGTCGAACGCCATTGCGGCGGGGGACATGCAGGCGGTGAACTACTTCGTGGCACAGAAATATGTCGAAGCCATCGGCAACATCGCCTCCGCGCCCAATCAGCGTGTGGTTCTGTTCCCGATCGAAGCCTCGAACTTCATCGGAAGTCTGGGCGGAATCGCGGAAATTGCAAAATCCGCCTTCGGGCTGGATGGTGAAGAGGACCTGCGGCCCGGCCGGCGCGGCAGTGTCCCGGTGAGCCCGCGCGACGGCGCCGACTGAACGGAGGGGCAGGGATGGATGAATATGTAACCTGGTTCTGGGATCTGGAATTCTGGCACTGGTGGACCTTCGCGATCGCCCTGATCGCCCTGGAGGTCTTTCTCACCTCCACGACGCTTCTGCTGGGCCCTGCTGCTGCAGCCTTCATCATTGGCCTGATCCTGTTGATCGACCCGGGCTTCGACTGGCGCTATCAGATGTTGCTGTTTGCGGTGCTGGCCGTTGTCTCTGCCATCAGCTGGCAGGTCTGGCTACGCAAGCATCCCACCAAGACCGACCACCCGATGTTGAACACAAGGGGCCGCAGCTATGTGGGCCGCCGACTGACTCTGGACGAAACGCTCCAGAACGGTCGTGGCCGGGTCAAGATCGACGACACATGGTGGCTGGCCGCTGCCGATGGCAATGAAACCCTGGCCGCGGGTGCGGAAGTCGAGATTTCCGATACGGATGGCGCGACGCTCATTGTGCGCGGGGTCGGCAATACTTGAGCGGAGGGGACCTGCTGAAACGGGTCGTCGATGGTCTGGCGCGCCTTGTCCTGCTGTTCTTCCTGTTCGGCGCCCTGATTGTCCTCGTGCCATTTTTCATTCTTGGCGCACGACGATGGCTTTCGCGAAACAGTACCGCGCCAAGCGCCCAGCGGTTTGTCGGACGCACAACCTGTATCGAATCGTCCCTGGAATGGGGCTGGGCGCATGTACGCCTCGATGAAAAGCTGTATCTCGCACGGTCCGCGGACGATTCGGACCTGATTGCGGGAACGCGGGTCGATGTCATCGACACGGATGGTGCCATGCTTGTGGTGCAACCCGCCGGGCCGTCAAAGATCACTACGGAATAAACCGCGCATGCTCGCGTCTAAGGGACAAGGTCGAAGGCAATGACGCCGCGGCCGGTTTTCTTCAGGACGGAGAAGCACGATGAAACACAGAAAATCCAGTCGCCGGGTACTTTCCACCCTTGCCGGGTTCGGGCTGCTGCTCGCGGGCATGCCGGTGATCGCCGCAGAGAATTCCAGCGCCACCCATTCGGGCGACCCCTGTGGTGTCCAGCTCCAGCAGATTCGGGCTGATCTGGCCACGCGACCGGCCGCCGACCCGAACATGCGCGCGCAGGTGAGCGAGGCGTCCGTGTTGTGTCAGCAGGGTGAACCCGAAGAAGCGCAGAAAATCCTCGATCAGGTTGCCAAGAACCTGAGTGATGGTGCTCCCAAAACACGAACAAACTGAAACGGAATCCGTCACCTGAACAGTTGAGCAGGTGACGCAATGGAAACTGGCGGATTAGACAGACGCCAGTCGCGAACCCGGCGGTGGGGTCCCCAATGCTCGCCCCCGAGCTCCGACCGCCGGGTCTCGCACAACATAAACCTTCAGACCAAAGATGACACGGCTTTGACACACCGCAACCTCACTTGCCCATGGGACCTTCGAAGGCCCGCAGCATACCGCGCGGGATATCGAGGAGAGGTGAGAACATGCCGCATCACAAAGGTGACTTGGCCAAGGAAATTGACGGACTGCGCCGCTACGCACGGTTGCTCATGCGCAACTCGAATGAGGCAGATGATCTCGTTCAGGACTGCCTGCTGCGCGCGCTCGAAAAATGGCCGGCCATCGCGCAGGTCACAAACCTGCGCCGCTACCTGTTTTCGATGCTGCACAATCTGTTCATTGACGGCACCCGGAAAGCACAGCGGCGGGGAACTGTTGTTCCGATCGAGAGCGCTGTGAACGTGGCCCCCCTGATCCAGCCTGAGGCACAGACGCCGAACCTTGAACTCTGCGATCTGCGTGATGGGCTCGAAAAGCTCTCGGAGAACCAGCGCGAGGTTGTGCTGTTGATCGGGCTGTCAGGCTTCACCTATGACGAGGCAGCCGAGATTACCGGATGTCCGGTTGGGACCGTCATGTCGCGCTTGTCGCGGGCGCGCCATACCCTGCGCGAACATGTCGCCGGTGAGATCGTTGAAATTCCCGAACGGCAGGTAAAATGAAGCGATGGCCCAACAATGTTACGGCGATCCTGCCCGAACGACTGCTTCACGCCTATGTCGATGTGCTGCTGCCACTGGCCAAACGGCGTGCGGTTGAAGCCGCGCTTCTGCGCAACCACCAGTTTCGCGATACCGTTGATGTCTGGCGCCAACAGAATGCAGGCCTGCGACGGCTTGCGACACTTGAAAGCCCGCCGCCAATGCCACCCGAGATGGCGGGGACGGTTCACCGCCTTGAAGGCCGGCTTTACCGGCGTGCACCTCTTGAGTTTCTGCGTATCGCTGCGACCATAACCTTGCTGGTGGCGGGGGGCTTTGGCGCTGCCATCATCACGCAACAGCAGATCAAGGGCCATGAACCCTTGCCGGGCCTCGCAAAGGAGGCTGCTGACGCACACCGAACACTGTCCACACTACCGCTTGGCATCAAGACAGTCGCCGATCCGGTGCCGTCAACCGAAGTGATCGCCGCACCGGCTATAGTTCCGGTTGGCTCGCCTGCAGAACAGGTTGAACCCAAGCGGGCGCCCGATTCCGTCGAACGCCGGGACGATACCGCAGACACCAAACCCGAGCTTCCCAATCCGCCCGCCGAACAGGAAACGCCTGCGCCGACACCGCTTCGCAATCTTCCTCAGGACCCTGCCGACCCACCGCGCGAGACCTGATTGCGAAGCCATAGTGCGGCCCGATGCCGTTCGTTTTGTCCTCCCTGAACTCGCCGATGTGTTCGCGCACATCGGCCACTTTTTGACCGCTATGTGCTGCCCCGTTCGGCATCGGATTCGTTCCCCCGAACCCGATCCCATTTCTTGCCCGAATCCGCGGTTTCGCGTAGGGTCTTTCAATGGAAAACACCCGATTCGCAGCGTTTTCAACTTGGTTGAAGAACGCTCGACAAGCCACTGAAATTGTAAGATGAGCGATCAATCCGCCGAACTGCCGCCGGACAATTTCGACATCGAGCCGGTCACGATCGAGGACGAAATGCGTTCGTCCTATCTCGATTACGCAATGAGCGTGATCGTGTCGCGTGCTCTGCCTGATGTGCGCGACGGCCTGAAACCGGTGCATCGCCGCATTCTGTACTCGATGAAGGAATCCGGGTTCGAGTACAACCGGCCCTATCGCAAGTCCGCCCGTATCGTGGGCGAGGTCATGGGTAAGTACCATCCCCATGGAGACTCGGCGATTTACGATGCCATGGTCCGCATGGCGCAGGATTTTTCCATGCGCCTCGAATTGATCGACGGGCAGGGCAATTTCGGATCCATGGACGGTGATCGCGCCGCTGCCATGCGTTACACTGAAGCCCGGATGTCGAAGGCAGCCCATTCGCTGATCGAGGATATCGACCGGGAAACCGTTGATTTTCAGCCGAACTATGACGAAAGCATCACCGAGCCGGTCGTTCTACCGGCTCAGTATCCCAATTTGCTCGTCAATGGTGCCGGCGGTATCGCGGTCGGAATGGCGACGAATATTCCGCCGCACAATCTGGGTGAGGTGATCGACGCCTGTTGCCTATATCTCGACAATCCCGACGTCACCATCGATGAAATACTTGAGGTGATGCACGGCCCCGATTTCCCGACCGGTGCCACGATACTGGGCACAAGTGGAATCCGTGCGGCCTTCCATACCGGGCGCGGCTCTGTGGTGATCCGCGCCAAGACCGCATTCGAGGAGATTCGCACCGGCCGTAACGCCATCATTGTCACCGAAATCCCCTATCAGGTGAACAAGTCGCGGATGATCGAGCGGATCGCCGAGGTCGCTCACGAGAAGATCATTGAGGGCATTTCCGACCTGCGCGACGAAAGCGACCGGCATGGCGTGCGGGTCGTTATCGAGCTCAAGCGTGATGCGGAACCCGAAGTCGTTCTGGCCCAATTGTTCCGCTACACGCCGCTGCAAACCTCATTCGGCGTCAATATGCTGGCCCTGAATTCCGGCCGCCCGGAATTGATGAACGTGAAGGACATCATCGCCGCGTTCATTGCCTTCCGCGACGAGGTCATTACCCGGCGTACGATCTACGAATTGGGACGCGCGCGGGACCGGGCACATACCCTGGTCGGTCTGGCTGTTGCCGTTGCGAACCTGGATCCTGTCATTGCATTGATCCGTGCGGCCAAGGACGGGGCCGAGGCCCGCGAACAGCTTTGCGCGAAACGCTGGCCGGCAGGTGACGTCATACCGCTGATTGCCCTGATCGACGAGCCCGGACGTGGCGTTGACGAAGACGGCACCTACCAGATGTCGGAAGAGCAGGCCAAGGCAATCCTGGAACTGCGCTTGCACCGCCTGACCGGGCTTGAACGCGACAAGATTGCCAAGGATCTTCACGAGCTGGTCGATAGAATCCGCGAATATCTCGAAATTCTCGAGAGTCGCGAGAAGCTCTACACCCTGCTGCGCGAGGAACTCCTGGCGATGCGGGACGAATTCGCCGATCCGCGCCGGACCGAAATCGTCGAAGGTGAATTCGAGCAGGATATCGAGGACCTGATCCAGCGTGAGGATATGGTCGTGACGGTGACCCATAACGGGTACATCCAGCGCGTTCCGCTCTCGACCTATCGGGCACAGAAACGTGGTGGCAAGGGCCGCGCG
>JAURLR010000071.1 GCA_030831135.1 Alphaproteobacteria bacterium | reverse complement strand
TAATCGGGCGGCCATATTTCGTCTCACCAATCTGGAAAAACGGTGTGTCTTCGCTGGCCTCGATAAAATTGCCTTCCGGGTAGATCATGAACAGACGCGGCTGCCCCCCCTTGATCTGGCCACCGACAATCACCGTCGCGGAGAACTGGCTATCGCTTGTCGGACCAGACTGAGAATAGGTCCGAATGATCTCGCTCAATGTATCCCCGACCAGCTGCGCGACCTGAAAGATGGATGGCGCGGCCAGAATAGACGGGCGACGGTCACCCGGTGCCTTTGAGCGCTCATCAAGCAAGGACACCAGCGCCTGCGTCGTTGCAAGATTTCCTGATGACAACAACGTAATCGAGCGCTCACCCGGCACAGTCCAGTTGTGCATCTTGCGGAAAGTCGAAATGTTGTCGACCCCCGCATTAGTCCGCGTGTCAGACATGAAAACAAGTCCGCTGGCAAGGCGCAGGGCGACACAGTAAGTCATGATTCAGATTCCGGTTCGGAGAACGCAAGCGTCATTGCGCGACCTGGATGTCGACCACAAGACGCTCAATGCCATGGCTGCCGAAGCGCATGCCCGAGATCGGCGCCGCATCCGCGTAATCGAGACCCGTCGCGACGCGCACGTAACGTGCATCGGGGGATATGCCGTTCGAGACGTCAAATCCCACCCAGCCCAGGCCATCGACATGGACCTCAGACCACGCGTGACTGGCCTGCTGATCGATCCGGTCATTGAGCATCAGGTAGCCCGATACGTATCGGGCCGGCAGGCCGAGCAGCCTCGCGCCCGCAATGAAGATGTGGCTGTGGTCCTGACAGACTCCGGCGCCGGCAGCAAGAGACTCCTCGGCCGCATGTCCGGAGTCAGTCACACCCGGCTGATAATCGACCTTGGATCGAACGGCCGCTGCCCACTCATGCAACAGCGCGATGCGCTCGGAGCGATCAGTTCGCAACGCATCGACCATGCCTCGAATACCGTCTCCCGGCAGCGTCAAGGCGGTTTCTCGCAAGAAATACCAGAGCGGCGCAAACCCCCGATGTCCGCCCTGAATCCCTGCCGTATCGGTCGTTTCGACCTGTCCGGCACAGGTCACCATGATCTCGCGACGATCTCCGATGAAACTGATCAGCCAGACCTCGTTGCCATGCTGATCGCGGAACTGGGCTTCCTTGGTTCCGCCATCAATTTCGATCCGCCAGCTTCGCACCAGCTGGCCGGGATCGTTCTGCGGCATCAGACGCAGCTGCTGCAGACCGTAATTGACCGGACTTTCGTAGCTGTAGTGCGTCACATGAGAGATCGTCAACAACATGGTCACTGGTAATAACGGTAGTCTTCTTCGATCTGCTGTGAAAGCACGGCGAGACGGTTCACGACGTCGACGGTGAACCCCTTCAGCCCGGCATCGTAGATGTCGGTGATCGTGACACGACGCAGATCGTCCTGAAGCCTATCGGCAAGTTCATTGCTCGGCAGCCTGCGCCCATACATCTTCGCCAGGTTTTCAAGGCATTCTGCAACCCCGTCGATGCAGAACAGGATCGCACGCGGCATCCGCTGATCCAGGATCAGAAAACGGGCAATCGTCTCCGGCGTCATGTCGCCGCCATACAGCCAGCGATAGGATCTGTGGGCAGACACTGTTCGCAGAATGGTTTCCCACTGAACGTTGCTGACCGTCTGCACCATCGAACTGCCGGAGCGCAAAAGCGCGTAGTACTTCATGTCGACGATCCGGGCTGTATTGCTGGCCCGTTCAAGCGAGATGCCAAGCTGAGAGAACTGGTATCCGTCGTTCCTGAGCTGGGTGCTGTACAGGGCACCGCGCACCAGCGCCGCCTGCCGACGGATCAGGCCGAGCGTTTCCGGAAGATCCCGGTTGTGCACCGGCGCATCAAGCGCCTGCTTGAGCGTGATCCAGCTCTCATTGACTGACTCCCAGACCTCCCGCGTCAATTCGGTACGCACCAGGCGCGCATTGGACCGGGCGATCGACACGGCGCCTAGCACACTTGACGGATTGTCCCGGTCGCGCAGCAGGAAGTCGACAACGATGCTTTCCCTGATGCGACCATGCCGCTCATCGTAGGCGGCGCGGCTACCGGCAGCAGCCAGAATCGAGGTCCACTCGTCCTCGACGATGTCGGGTCGCGCCAGAGCGATTCGAAATCCAGCCTCAATCAGGCGCGCCACGCTCTCACAGCGCTCGAGGTAACGGTACATCCAGAACAAACCACCGGCGGTTTTTCCGAGCATGGTCAGTCCTCCAGCACCCAGGTGTCCTTGGTGCCACCGCCTTGCGACGAATTGACCACAAGGCTTCCCTTCTTGAGCGCGACCCGCGTCAATCCGCCAGGCGTGATCGTGACACGGTCGGGAGAAACAAGCACATACGGCCGCAGATCAACGTGGCGCGGTGCAAGCCCGGACTTTGTCAGAATCGGAACCGTCGACAAGGCCAGCGTGGGCTGCGCAATGTAGTTGCCGGGCGACTTGATCAGCTTGCGACGGAACGAGGCAAGCTCCTTCTTGCTGGCAGCCGGTCCGACCAGCATGCCGTAGCCGCCCGAACCGTGCACCTCCTTGACGACCAGCTCATCCAGATGATCAAGCACGTAGGCGAGCGAATCGGCTTCTCCGCAGCGCCAGGTTGGCACGTTCTTCAGGATTGCACGCTCGCCCGTGTAAAACTCGACGATATCGGGCATGTAACTGTAGATGGCCTTGTCATCGGCGATGCCCGTACCTGGCGCATTGGCGATCGTGATGCCGCCTGCGCGATAGATATCCATGATGCCCGGCACCCCCAGCAGTGAGTCCGGATTGAACACCAGGGGGTCAAGATAGTCATCGTCTACGCGCCGATACAACACATCGACCGGCATGAAGCCCTGGGTGGTGCGCATGGCGATGCGGCCGTTGTCAACGCGCAGATCATGGCCCTCGACCAGCTCAGCGCCCATCTGATCGGCGAGAAACGAATGCTCGAAGTAGGCCGAATTGTGGATCCCGGGCGTCAGCACGGCGACCACCGCCCGGCCCTGCGTCGCCGCAGGCGCTGCTGCGACCAGCGACCGGCGCAGATGCGTCGGATAATCGCCAACCTGCCGAACGTGAATCTGGGCAAAGAGCTCCGGGAACATGTGAATCATCGTTTCCCGATTCTCGAGCATATAGCTGACCCCGGACGGGGTACGCGCGTTGTCCTCGAGCACATAGAACTCGTCCGATCCGGTACGCACCAGATCGACCCCGACAATGTGTGTGTAGACGCCACCCGGTGGATCAACGCCGATCATCTGCGGCACGAAGGCAGCATTGCGGGCAATCAGCTCGACTGGAACCCTGCCCGCCCGAAGAATCTCCTGGCGATGATAAATGTCATGCAGGAAGGCATTGATCGCGCGCACCCGCTGTTCAATCCCTCGCGTCAGACGAGACCATTCCAGGGCAGTGATGATCCGAGGAAGCAGGTCAAAAGGGATCAAGCGCTCCTCAGCTTCCTGCTGGGAGTAGACGTTAAACGTGATTCCGGTTCGACGAAAAAAAGCCTCTGCGTCGTCGGATTTGCGGATCAGCCGCTTGAAATCCTCATCCTCGAGCCAGCGGACAAGCTGCGCGTAAGCAGGCCTGGCCTGACCGCTCGAGTCGAACATTTCGTCGAAGAATGTTGGCTTGTCCTGCATGCCTGAACAATAGCATTTAGACCACTGTGCACCAATCGGCAACCCAGCCCACCGTGACACCGCTCCCTGCGCAGCGAACAGCTCTGCCTGCGGATCAGCCGGGGCGCCCTGAGTGGCGCTTCAAAGCCAGGCTGGCTGTTCAGGTGGCGTGCTCAAGTCCAAACGCCTTGTGCAACGCACGCACGGCCAGCTCCATGTACTTGTCCTCGATGACCACCGAGATCTTGATCTCACTGGTGGAGATCATCTGGATGTTGATTCCCTCTTCGGACAAGGTCCGGAACATCAGACTGGCAATGCCCACATGCGATCGCATGCCGATGCCGACCACCGAGACCTTGCAGATCTTCGGATCGCCAAGAATTTCACCGGCCTGAATGTGCTCACGCACCTTCTGGTTCAGGACGTCGAGCGCCGCCTGATACTCGTTGCGGTGCACGGTGAATGAAAAATCGGTCATCCCCGCGTTGCTCGCATTCTGGATGATCATGTCGACATCGATATTGGCCTCTGCAACGGGGCCGAGAATCTGGAATGCAATACCCGGGCGGTCGGGCACGTTCATCACGGTGATCTTGGCTTCGTCACGGTTGAATGCGATGCCCGAAATGACGGCCTGCTCCATGGTTTCGTCTTCCTCGAAGGTGATCAGGGTGCCTGAGACGGCCTCTTCGGCCAGGGAAATATCGGGTGGGGTCAGACTGGACAGGACGCGCGTCTTGACCTTGTACTTGCCGGCAAACTCGACCGAGCGGATCTGTAACACCTTGGAGCCGAGACTAGCCATCTCGAGCATTTCCTCAAAGGTGATTTTCTCGAGACGACGCGCTTCGGCCACGATCCGCGGATCGGTCGTGTAGACGCCGTCCACATCGGTATAGATCAGGCACTCATCGGCCTTGAGAGCCGCAGCGACTGCGACCGCCGAGGTATCTGATCCGCCGCGGCCCAAAGTGGTGATGTTGCCGTCCGCATCAGCGCCCTGAAAACCGGTGATCACAACCACCCGTCCGGCATTGAGGTCGGCACGCACCTTGGCATCATCGATCGACAGAATGCGAGCCTTTGTGTACGCGTTGTCCGTCCGGACAGCAACCTGCCATCCGGCATAACTGACCGCGTCGACCCCTTCGGCCTTCAGGGCCATTGCCAGCAGACCGACTGATACCTGCTCGCCAGTCGACGCGATCATGTCCAGTTCGCGGGAATCGGGCTGCGGCTGGATTTCCTTGGCCAGTCCGATCAGCCGGTTGGTTTCACCGGACATGGCTGACGGGACAACGACCATCTGGTGGCCAGCTGCATGCCATTTCGCGACCCGTCTGGCGACATTCTTGATACGCTCGACAGAGCCCATCGATGTGCCGCCGTATTTGTGAACGATCAAGGCCATCGCCGTGAATCTTCCATGATTGATCTTCGGATGCCCGGGATAAGGCCGGGATAGAAAAACCCTTGATTATACTGGACTTTTCCGTTCGACTTTCAGCCGGGCATGGCACTCGCCAACGACCGCCAGAGCCGGCCACCCCTTCGATTAGCCAACCCCTGTCACGATGAGCGAATCCCATGGCGGCGGCCTGCTCGCCGCATTGCAAGGCCAAAAACCCGAGGCACCTGACTGGTTCTCCCAGGCACTGGCCGCCCAGCCGGAACAACGTTTCAATTTGATTGACGGGGTCAGGCTTGAAACCCTGGTCTGGGGTGAACGCGGCAAACCCGGCCTGCTGCTGATGCATGGCAACGGCGCGCATGCCCACTGGTGGAGTTTCATTGCTCCGTTCTTTGCACGGGATTGGCGTGTCGTTGCTTTTTCCTGGTCTGGCATGGGGCAGTCGCAGTGGCGCGAGACCGGCAGTTACAGGCTGGAAGGCTTCATCCAGGAAGCACTGGGTATTGCGCGTGCCGAGGGGCTTTATGACAGCGGCATGGCCCCGGTCTTTGTCGGGCATTCATTTGGCGGTTTTCCGACCATGGCCTGTGCGGCCCGGCATGGCGAACAGATG
>JAURLR010000070.1 GCA_030831135.1 Alphaproteobacteria bacterium | reverse complement strand
GACAGAAAGAAATGATCGAGCATGCCGACCACGATCATGGCCCAAAGCAGCCATGTCATTGGCGTCAGGTATTTCAGCAGAAATTCTCGGTTCATCTCGTATCACCATACATGGCCCGGATCACCCCCGAGCAGCCGCGGAAAGCTCAAAAAAGGTATTCAGAACAACCTGTTTCCGGTCGAGATTCACGCTATCGGCCCGACCGGCCAGTTCGTCGATTTTTTCCCACGCCTGCAGCCACGGCTCCAGCGCGCCCTGCCCGCGTGATGTCGCACCTTCACGGATATGGCGCAACAGCCACCACTTCAGAATTTCGAGAAATGTGCGGTAGCTCGATTCTCCTGCAGCCCCTGCAAATCGGTCGGATGTGCTGTGAAGACGCTCGGTGTCCAGTCTGGGGAGCGGTTCAACCAGCGCCAGAAGCTCGCGATAGAGCTCCAGTCCTCCGGCTTGCGCCAGTTCCAGCGCCCGCCCGGGGGAACCGTCCGAGATATCGGAAATGATCTGCAGGTCTTCACCGCTCACGGTATCTGTCTTGCGCGCGAGCACTTCGGCGACTTGCGCATTGTCGAGCGGACGTAACGCCAGGGTCCGGCAGCGTGAGCGGATCGTCGGCAGCAGTCGGGATGGCGCATGGGCCACCAGCAAGAGCAACGTGCGCGGCGGCGGTTCTTCAAGAACCTTGAGCAGCGCGTTCTGTGCGTTGGTGTTCATTTGGTCTGCGCTGTCCACGACCAGGCAGCGCCATGCGCTTTGACCGGCGGTGTGATGCAGGAACGAACCAGCCTCGCGAACGTCCTCGACCGATATTTCGGTGCGAAACCGATAGGGTGACTTGCGCGTCATGCTGCGGCGGACCAGCCGGATATCCGGGTGTGAGCCGTTCATGATCTTGCGTATATCGGGGTGATCGGGGTCGGTCTCGATACCGTGGGCCGCCAGACCCGCATCTTCAGGGGCCAGCATCCGGCGTGCAAATCGCCATGCCAGTGTCGCCTTGCCAATCCCGGCCGGCCCGGTGATCAGCCAGGCATGGGCCAGCCGCCCGCTGTTGCGGGCTTCTTCGAGCGTCTTGAGAGCCGGATCGTGTCCCAGAATCGCGCCATCCTCGCGACGGGGAGCCTCGATCCGGTCGATCAGTTCATCGCTCATGCGCCGGCCATCCGCGTGTCGAGGCGGCTTTCAACGGTTTTCCAGATAGACGCCCCCACCACATCGGGGCTGTTGTCCGCCGAGATCACCGCGCAACGGTCTGGGCTCTGCCGGGCAATTTCGAGGAAGCCTTCACGCAGTCGTTCGTGAAACGAACGATCAAGCCGCTCGAACCGGTCTTCCCGGCTTGCCGTTTCCGTATTGCGGGCATTGGCGCGATCCAGGCCGGTCTCGACATCCAGATCCAGGATCAGCGTCAGATCGGGGGCGAACGCGCCCACAACCGCGTCATACAGGCTCTGAATGAGAGCTTTTGGCACATCGTGACCATATCCCTGATAGGCCATGGTGGAGTCCGAAAACCGGTCACAAAGTACCCATGCGCCCTGCCGCAGGGCGGGCCAGATGGTCTTGTTCAGATGCTCACGTCGCGCTGCGAACAACAGGAGACATTCGCTCAGCGGATCCCACTTGTCGGTTGCACCCGAGACAAGCAGCGAACGGATCGAATCCGCCCCCGGCGCACCACCGGGCTCGCGGGTTGTCACGACCTCATATCCCTGGGCGCGCAGGCCTTCGGCAAGAAGCTGGATCTGGGTGGTTTTCCCGGTCCCTTCTCCGCCCTCAAACGTGATGAATTTCCCGCTTTTGCGCTCTGCATTCATATCGCAGGTGTCACACGCAGGTTGCGGGCCGTCAACCGCCCGCCGATGCGCCAAAGATGATGAAGTTGATCGCGCTGGTGATCCGCCCGAAAAAATCCAGCTGCCCCACCGACTGGGTCGTCTTGAGCGGCCTGACAATCGGTTCGATATCGGGCGCCGTCACTTCGACCAGGCCGATTGTTGTCCCGGCCTGAACCGGTGCAGGAACCGGACTCTCGTAGATCACCCGGACCTTCATGTTGCGGCGGGCTGTTTTGGGAATGGTGATTGTCAGATCATCTTCGATCACCAGCGGCACCGTGACCGCATCACCAAGCCAGACCTTGGCATCCTCAACCGTCTCGCCAGCCTTGAACAATTGGTAATTGTCAAAGACCTGGAAACCCCAGTTGATCAGGCGTTCGGATTCCGAGCTGCGTTCGCGCACGCTGTTCAGGCCGTTGATGACCATGACCAGCCGTCGATCCTCGCGGCTGGCAGATGCCGTCAAGCCATAGCCTGAGGCTTCGGTGTGTCCAGTCTTGAGACCGTCCGCACCAACGGATTTGTACAACAGTGGGTTGCGGTTTCCCTGGGTGATGGGTTTGCCATCAAGGCTCTTGCCGTAAGTGAATTCTTTCTCGGAGTAGTAAGAATAGAAGTCCGGATATTCACGGATCAGGAACCGTGCCAATTTGGCAAGATCACGCGCCGTGGTGACATGGTCGGGATCGGGCCAACCGGTTGCGTTGCGAAACACGGTACTTTCGAGCCCTATCTGACGCCCCCGTTCGGTCATACGCTCGGCGAAGGCTTCTTCACTGCCCGCGATGCCTTCGGCAATGACAATGGACGCATCGTTGCCCGACTGAATGATGACACCACGCAGCAAGTCCTCGATGCGAACGTCGGAATTGACCTTCACGAACATCTTGGAGCCGCCCTTGCGCCAGGCGGTTTCGGACACGTTGAAGGTATCATCAAGGGTCAGGCGGCCAGCTTTCAACTCATCGAAAGCGAGGATCGACGTCATCAATTTCGTCATGGACGCGGGAAACATCTGCGAATCCGCGTTCTTTTCGTAGATCACCGCACCCGTGTCGAAATCCATCAGAATCGCCTGCTGGGCGGGTGTCTGGAATGTCGGGGGTTCGCTGTGTGCGGTTCCTGAAATGGTCAGGAACAAGACCAGGATGCCAGAGCCAAAGATCGTTCGGATGATTGGTTGCATCAGGATATCTGGCCTATTCCACAATGAGTTGGGCTTCGGATACGCCGGAATCGACAACCCGTGTGAGGGTTGCATCCGCCAATTCGACGGTGGCGAGCGGACCTATCCGAACACGATAGATTTCCGTACCTGACACGGGAAAACGGCTGATTTGTGTCGGTCCCATGTCGAACAGCCGGTCGCGCATGCGCAAGGCATTCTCAAGCTGGGAAAACGCACCCGCCTGCACATAGATACCGGTCGGAGAAACGGCCAGAACCTCAACGTCTTCGGGCAGTATCGGATTGGCCGGCGGCGGCAATGTGGCCGTGCGAACAGATGCCGGGACTGGAGCCGGTGTCGTGGCACGCGCACCGGGTTG
>JAURLR010000069.1 GCA_030831135.1 Alphaproteobacteria bacterium | reverse complement strand
GTCGGTGGCACGGACACGAACCGTCTTTGCCCCGCCATTCGTGTAGACAAGCTTCAGGCCATTTTTCTGCATCGCCGCCAGATGCGGGCCGCGCGCAATACAGGTCACTTCGGCGTTGCCGCCATCGGCCAGTTCGGCCGCCATGTAGCCGCCGATGGCGCCCGCCCCGAACACACAGACCTTCATCGCTTAAAGCCCCAGCTTCTCGTGCAGCCCGATCCGTTGCAGCTTGCCGGTCGCACCCTTGGGGATTTCATCCAGAAAGACCACCTTGCGCGGTACCTTGAAGTCAGCCAGATGGCCCGCAGCGAATTCTCGGATTTCTGCCTCGGTTGCCTGAGCACCCTCCTTGAGCACGATGGCCGCTACCACTTCTTCACCGAGTTTTTCATGGGGCAGGGCAAAGGTGACCGCCTGTCCCACAGCGGGATGGTCGAGCAGAATTTCATCGACCTCGCGCGGGCTGATCTTCTCGCCGCCGCGATTGATGATCTCTTTCAGGCGACCGGTGATGCTCAGATAGCCATCGGCATCAAAGGTGCCTTGATCACCGGTACGGAACCAGCCATTCGTGAAACCCTCTGCATTGGCCTTGTCATTGGCTTCATAGCCCTTGGTCACGTTCGACCCGCGAATCACGATTTCGCCGACCGCCCCGCGCTCGAGGATATTGCCGTCCAGGTCCATGATCTCGACCTCCGGGCCCGCCGCAACACCCACCGAACCCGGCTTGCGTGCGCCCGGCGGCAGCAGGTTGGAGGCCATCTGATGGGCGGCCTCGGTCATGCCGTAGGATTCGATGACCGGGCAATCAAAGGTCTCCTCCAGCGCGGCCATGACCTGGGGCGGCAACGACGAAGATGATGAGCGGATGAAGCGCAGCTTCATGGCATCGAGAATTTCCTGATTGCGCGCCGCGCGGGACAGGATCGCCTGATGCATGGTCGGCACGGCTGTGTACCAGCTCGGTTGGGCGTCCTCGAACCAGCGGAACACGCGCAGCGCGTCAAAACCCGGCGTGCAATAGGTGCTGGCCCCTGCGGCCATGCTGGAGAGAACGGCCGCGATCAGGCCATGAATGTGGAACAACGGCATGATGTTCACGCAACGGTCTTCGCCAGCAAGCGAAAGTGTCTCGCCGATATGGCGAGCCGAGGCGCAGATATTGGTCTGGCTCAACGGAACGATCTTCGGCCGCGAGGTCGTGCCGGATGTGTGCAACACCAGCGCGACATCATCGGACCAGGCAAATCCGGCTTCGCATCCAGCGCTGTCACCCGCAGCAGCATCGCTGGCAATCTCGAAGGTGCCTGCGGGACTGCCATCGGGCACCGTCAACTCATAGACCGACACTCCCAGATCACGTGCCACCGCGATCGCCGGCGATTCACTGCCCGCCTCGACGAACAGCGCCTTGGCGCCGAGATCCTCGAGATAGAATCGAAACTCCTCCCCCCGATAGCCCGGATTGAGCGGCGCGGTCGTCGCGCCGGCACCAACGGCGATGAACGCAGCCGCCATTTCCGGCCCGTTGGGCAGGACGATGGCGACGCGATCATTGCGGCCAATTCCCAGCGCATTCATGCCCGCAACGGTGTCTGCGGCCAGTGTCCGCAGCCCGGCATAGGTCATGGGACTCCGGTCGGGTGCCGCCAGCGCCACCGCATCATCCGCGCCGCTCTTGATAAGATTAAGGATTGTTTCCGCCATGATCCCTCATTCCCCCCAGCTCACGAGAGCCGTCTGTGTCCTGTGTATCCCCAATCAATAGGCGAAACAGGACCGACACCGCAACGGGAGTCCGATCAGACGTCACCAGTCAGGAGGCAGTCAGGCGTAGATATCAACGCGCCGGGAGGTGTCGACGAAGGCGATATCTTCACCGGGCAGGAAGATATCAATGTCCGATTCCAGGGACGGATAAGCTGCAACAGCGCCCGCACGGGAGACCGGGTCCTGCACGACAGGCTGTTCGTCCTGCGCCAGCATCTGCGTGAGGAAAAGCGGGTTCGGCCCCCGGCGCACAAAATAAGCCGACGTCCGAACCCGGTCTTCACGTGTGGTGCCCGCCTCACCCGGTGCACGGACCGACGATGCAGCGTGGTCGCCATGAACCACGTTCTGGTGGCCCCCACGATCAGGGGTTCCGACACTGGTCGAAAACCCGGATCGCCGGATCGCAGAATCGGCGATTGCCTGCAGGCGCGCGGCTTCCGCAGCTATGCTGGCATTCATTCCGATACGGTCTGGTAGGTTGAGTGTCACTTCACGTCCAGAGTTGCGATCTTAAGGTAGCTAAAAATTTATATAAGTTTTCTTAAATTTGATATCCAGATTACTAACAATTTTATCTTTCGTTAACCATAATTACTTCACACCTCATAAAACAAGGGGGAATTTATTGCCTGTGGGTAATAATGGTCGGCAATTCTTACCCTTTGTTAAGAAGTGGCGGCTTATAAATTCGGAGAAATGTCCGCGCAGGATGTGCGGCTGAAGAATTCAGACCTCAGGTAGGGGGTACGTAACGTGACAGATTTGGCCCATATGGCCGTCCCGGGTCTTGAGCCCAGCATCACGGAAGGCAGCAACGCGCTGCCCGAACTCGTGAGCTTGCTTATCGCCTCAGGAGACCTGTTTTACGAATGGGATCTGGACTCCGACTCCATCACATGGACCGGGGACCTGATCGGTTCGCTGCGGATCAACAGCCCCGATTCACTCGGTTCGGGCGATTCGTTCCTCAACCGCATACACCCCAAAGACCTGCCCCACCGCATGATCTGCCTGTCACGGCACCTGGAACGCGCGGATGTCTTCGATCATGAATATCGTGTGCGCGACGATGCCGGGCAGTTTGTCTGGATCCAGGAACGCGCGATCGCCGCGAAACACCCGGGCGGCCAACCCTCCCGCCTGACTGGCGTCATCCGGAATATCGACGCTCGCAAAAAATCCGAGGAAGAAGTCAGCTTCCTCTCGAATCACGATGCGCTGACTGGCCAGTACAACCGCCTCCGGCTTCGCGAGACACTTGAACATGTGATCGCCCGCAGCCTGCTCTCGAAACAGCAAGGCGGATTGCTGCTGGTGGGCATCGACAAACTCAATGCCGTTTCGGATGTCTATGGCGAGGAAACAGCCGATGCCATCGTCCTGACTGCAGCGCGCCGCATCGAGGCGAGCCTGCGAGTCGGCGATGTTGTTGGCCGGGTCGGATTTGATCGGTTCGCGATCGTTGGCAGCAATTGCGACCGCGACAGACTTGCTGATGTGGCGAACCGCTTTCTCGCCGTCCTGCGTGAGACGCCGATATCGACACCGGCGGGCACGATGACGATCACGGCCTCGATCGGCATTTCGGTCTTCCCGACCGATGCTTCGACGGCCCGCGAAGTTGTCTCCCACGCCGACAATGCCCTGCGCGCCGCGCGTCGTCTGGGCTGCGACTGTTACCTCGACTATGCCGATGTGCCCGAGCATTCGCGCACTGAGCGGCCCGAACTGGTGATTGCCGAACAGGTCAAACAGGCCCTGAAGGAAAATCGCTTCAAGCTCGCACTGCAGCCAGTCGTATCCGCGGTGACAGGTGATGTGATCTTCTATGAAGGTCTCGCCCGGATGATCGACCCGGAAGGCAACGCCATTGCGGCGGGCGGGTTCGTGCCGGTGATCGAACAGATGGGCCTGATGCGCCTGATCGACCGCAAGGTCCTCGACCTCGGCCTTGATGCGCTTGAGCGCAACCCGGACATGAACTTGTCCATCAATCTTTCCGGCATGACCGCTGTGGATCCGGTCTGGCTGCGGACACTCGACGAACGACTGCACGGACGGCGGGATCTGGCCTCACGGTTAATCCTGGAAATCACCGAAACCGTGGCGCTCGACGATGTGGATGAGGCGTCCCGATTCGTTTCATCGCTCAGGAATTTCGGGTGCCGGGTGGCCCTGGATGACTTCGGTGCCGGCTTCACATCCTTCCGCCATCTGCGGGCCCTCAACGTCGCCATCGTCAAGATCGACGGATCTTTCATACGCGACATCACCAACAGCCCCGAAAATCTTCTGTTCGTGCGGACCCTGGTAAACCTCGCCAAGGGGATCGGCCTGCAATGTGTGGCCGAATGGGTCGAGACGGCCGAAGAGGCAGAGCTTCTTAAGGCCGAAGGTGTCGACATGCTGCAGGGCTGGCATTGCGGGAAGCCCGAAATCAATCCGGACTGGCTGAACTAGCTGCGGAACGTGCTAACGGGAAAGATCGTCCAGCTGCCGACGCAGATTTTCGATCTGGGTTTGCAAATCGTCGAGCTTGTTGTCTTCACCCGAGCCGGCAGGCTTCTCTTCGGCGCGCACATCACCGTTTCCCGGGGTTAGTGGTGTAAACATCTGAAACGCGCGCTCGAACATGGCCATGTTCTGTCGGCCCAGTTCTTCGAGCTGGTTGAACGGAAAAATGCTCCGCCCGACCGTGCTCTCGACATATTCGCGCATCCTGCCCTGATTTTTCGAAAACGCGTCCATCGAGGCTTCCAGATAGTTCGGCACCACCGACTGCAGGCTGTCGCCGTAGAACTGGATGAGCTGCCGCAGAAAGCTGACCGGCAAAAGGTTTTCACCCTTGGCCTCTTCCTCGAAAATGATCTGGGTGAGCACCGGTCGCGTGATGTCGTCACCGGATTTCGCATCGACGACAAGAAAATCATCGCCCGCCTTGACCATGACGGCCAGATCATCAAGCGTCACGTATTTGCTCGTGGCGGTATTGTAAAGTCGCCGATTGGCATACTTCTTGATCGTTATCGGGTCTTTTTTGTCAGTACTGGCCATGGTGAGCGGCCTCGAAAGTTGCTTATGTTCCCTTATTATAACAGAAGATGCACAAAAATGCTGCAACGCAACCTGCTCGTCGTTTTTGCGGCAAAAGTAGCGAATTTTCCCTTCGCACAGGTATAGTTGCGCATCATGGGTGATCAACCGGACTTTGCCGCGCTCGCGCGCCAGTATCTCGATCTCTGGGAAGACCAGTTGACCGCAATCGCCGCCGATCCCGATCTTGCAGAGCAGAGCGCGCGCTTCTTCGAGGCGATGACCCAACTCGGCAAAGATGCCAACCCGATGCTCTCCACCAATCTGGCTGAATTTCTGCAGCGCGCGCAGACAGGGAACGCCAATGCGAAAAACACCTCCACCCCGGACAGGACCCAGACCGCTGCCGCTACATCTGGCGACCGCGACGACCGGCTGGATCAGCTCACGCGCCGGCTTGCCGCTGTTGAGGAACGGCTCGACCAGCTGGAGCCCGGAGGTCAAAAACCGCGTGACCGCATTACAAGCCGCACTCGCAAAAAACCCACCGCCCCAAAATCCAAAAAAGACTGACGACGCAGATCCTTTTGCTGCAGCGGTTGATCACGAAATCCACGCCAGACTTGCGGCTTTTTCGCAGGGCGTCGATGGCTACCGGAAACATCCCTATCGTCGCAGCCTGACCGACCCCCCGACGATCTGGTCCGACGGCACCACGCGACTGCTCGACTATGGCCCCGTCGACGGAAAACCGGTGCTGTTCGTCCCCTCGCTTATCAACCGTGCCTATATTCTGGATCTCTCCAAACGCAGATCGCTGCTGCGCTGGATGGCGGCAGAGACGGGATTGCGCCCCTTGCTGGTCGATTGGGGCACGCCCGGCCCCGAGGAGCGGCGTTTCACCCTGACCGACTATATCGCCGGACGGCTTGAAGACGCGCTCTCACAGGCCTGTGCTCTCGCGGGTGGCCCTGTGCCTGTCGCTGGATACTGCATGGGCGGATTGCTGGCGCTTGCCCTGGCCGCACGCCGACCGCAGGACATATCCGGCCTCGTCCTGCTCGCCACACCCTGGAACTTCCATGCCGAACGAACAGTGCAGGCTGAGGCACTCGCGCGCAGTGTCGAGGCTGCCGCGCCGCTGCTGGAAGTCTACGGCGAACTGCCAGTCGACATCATCCAGTCGATGTTCTCCGCCCTCGATCCGTTTCTGGTGACCCGGAAGTTCATCGGGTTTTCACAGATGAAGTACGACAGCCGGGCCGCGCAGGACTTCGTGGCCCTGGAAGACTGGCTCAATGATGGTGTACCGCTGGCCGGCCCTGTGGCGCGTGAATGCATGGGCGGATGGTACGGCCAGAACACGCCCCACCGCGACATCTGGGCAGTTGGCGGTTCAAACATCGAACCGCAGAACATCGATACACCCGCGCTGGTTCTGGTCCCGCAACAGGACCGAATCGTCCCGCCCGCCTCGGCCAAGGCACTGGCGGAGGCCCTGCCGAACGCCGAATGTCACAACCCGAAACTGGGGCATATCGGGATGGTGGCCGCGTCGCGGGCAAAAACCGAAATCTGGCAACCGATGGCCGACTGGCTGAACCGCATATAGGCCGCGCCTGCTGGACTCTCAAAGGCCTGAGGGTTATATCCATCCAAACTCTGAAAACGAGGATTTTCAGGGGATTTGGTGCCTTTGATGCGCGCTGAGAGACCCCGAAAATCAATACATCACAGGAGAATTTCTATGTCCGATGTCGTGATTGCCGGGGCTGCCCGGACACCTGTTGGCGCCTTCAATGGCGCACTGGCCAGCCTGACGGCTGCCGAGCTGGGCACCATTGCCATTTCCAGCGCTCTCGAGCGCGCCGGAATTCCGGCAAGCGACGTGGATGAGGTTGTGCTGGGTCAGGTTCTGACCGCGGCCACCGGCATGAATCCGGCGCGCCAGGCGCTTCTCGCAGCGGGCATTCCCGATGATCGCACCGCTTACCTGGTCAATCAGGTCTGTGGCTCGGGCCTTCGTTCGGTCGCCCAGGGTTTTCAGGCAATCAAGCTGGGCGAAGCCAATGTCGTCGTGGCCGGTGGCCAGGAAAGCATGAGCCAGGCGCCCCACGCCTCGCAGATGCGCAACGGCACCAAGATGGGCGATGTAACGCTGGTCGACACCATGATCAAGGATGGTCTCTGGTGCGCCATGATGGGCTACCACATGGGCAACACGGCCGAGAATGTCGCCGAGAAATGGCAGATCACCCGCGATGAGCAGGATGCATTCGCTGCCGGATCACAGCAGAAGGCCGAAGCCGCCCAGAACGCCGGACGCCTGAAGGACGAAATCACCCCGGTGACGATCTCCTCACGCAAGGGCGACGTCGTTGTGGAAGCCGATGAGTATCCCCGACACGGCACAACCATCGAAACCCTGGGCAGGCTCCGCCCGGCCTTCAGCAAGGACGGCACGGTCACCGCGGGCAACGCCTCGGGCATCAATGACGGTGCGGCTGCGATTATCCTCACATCCTCGGACGAGGCCGAAAGCCGTGGCCTCAAGCCGCTGGCACGGATCGCATCCTGGGCAACCGCTGGCGTGGAACCCTCGGTGATGGGCTCGGGCCCGATCCCGGCCAGCCGCAAGGCCCTCGAAAAGGCCGGCTGGAGTGTCGATGATCTGGATCTGGTCGAAGCCAATGAGGCGTTTGCCGCCCAGGCCATCGCGGTCAACCGCGACATGGGCTGGGACCCGGCCATCGTCAACGTCAATGGCGGCGCCATCGCGATCGGACATCCGATTGGCGCTTCGGGCGCGCGTGTTCTGGTGACCCTGCTCCATGAGATGGAGAAGCGCGACGCCAAGAAGGGTCTGACGACCCTTTGCATCGGCGGTGGCATGGGCATCGCCATGTGTATCGAACGGGACTAACCGGGGAAGTTTGCAACTGAGCGGACAGAAGACGCACCCGCAAGAGGTGCCGCGAACCCGCCAAACACGGAGGCTCACATGGGTCGAGTAGCATTGGTAACGGGCGGCACACGCGGAATCGGCGGCTCCATCAGCCGACAGTTGAAAGACGCGGGCCGCGACGTGGTCGCCGCTTATGCGGGCAACGAGCACGCCGCACGGGAGTTCGAGGAGAACACCGGCATCAAGACCGTGAAGGTCGATGTCTCGGATTTCGATCAGGTCCAGGACGTCGCGGCCAGGATCAAGGCCGATATGGGCCCGATCGAGATTCTCGTGAACAATGCGGGCATCACGCGCGACAGCACCATGCATCGCATGACCTTCGAACAGTGGAAGGAAGTGATCGACACCAACCTGTCGGGCGTCTTCAACTGTTCGCGCGCCGTGATCGAAGACATGCGGGAGCGCAACTTCGGGCGGATCGTCAATATCGGCTCGATCAACGGGCAGGCGGGCCAGTACGGCCAGGTCAATTATGCGGCAACAAAGTCGGGCATCCACGGCTTCACCAAAGCGCTTGCCCAGGAGGGTGCGTCCAAGGGGATCACGGTCAACGCGATCGCGCCGGGATATGTCGACACCGATATGGTGCGCGCCGTCCCGCCGGACGTTCTGGAAAAGATCATCGCCCGTATTCCGGTCGGCCGCCTCGGCCATGCCGAAGACATCGCCCGCGGCGTCATCTTCCTGACCGCAGACAATGCCGGATTCATCACCGGATCGACCCTCTCGATCAATGGTGGTCAGCACATGTACTAGGGCCTTGAAACCCTGACACAGAACACGGGCTCGATCTCCACAGATCGGGCCCGTTCTCTTTGATGCAGCATCCGGTCCGCACATGAGGGCTTGGCAGGCCACGCCAAACCGGCATGATAGCGCCGATTGTCCGCCACCCGCCCGAAACACCTCACATGCTCGAACTTTTCACCGATCCCGCCGCCTGGGCCAGCCTCATCACACTGGCACTGCTGGAAATCGTTCTCGGTGTCGACAATGTGATCTTCCTGTCAATCATCACCTCGCGCCTTCCCGAGCACCAGCAAGCACGCGCCCGGCGCATCGGCCTGCTTCTGGCCATGGCCGGCCGCATTGCCCTGCTGTTTGCACTCGGCTGGCTGATCGGCCTGACCGCGCCTTTCCTGAATGTCTTCACACTCGAACTCTCATGGCGTGACATCATCCTGATCGTGGGGGGCCTGTTCCTGCTCTACAAGGCCACGACGGAAATTCACATGATGCTCGAAGGCGAAAACGAAGGGCACGGCAAGCCCGGTTCGGCTGCTTTTGCAGCCGTTCTGGTCCAGATTTTCATGCTCGATCTGGTCTTTTCGCTGGATTCGGTCCTGACCGCGATCGGGATGGCCGATGAGATCGTCATCATGGTTGCCGCCGTTGTGATCGCGATCGGAGTGATGCTGGTCGCCGCAGAACCGCTGAGCGCCTTTGTCCAGAAACACCCGACAGTGAAGATGCTTGCGCTGTCCTTCCTCTTGCTCATTGGCGTGGCCTTGATCGCCGACGGCTTCGAATTCCACATCCCGCGCGGCTTCCTGTACTTCGGTGTGGCCTTCGCGACGGCGGTCGAAATTCTGAACCTGATCGCCCGCAAGCGCCGCAACACAACGAAAATGGCACCCACGCCATGAGCCGGCGCGAGTATCCCGAAAGCCCGATTTCCGGCGTTGGTGTGGTTGTGTTGCGCGCCAACGAGGTCCTGATGATCCGGCGCGGTCGGGAGCCCCGGATCGGTCAGTGGAGCATCCCGGGCGGCAAACAGGAGCTGGGTGAAACCTGGCGGGAAACTGCGGCGCGCGAGGTGCGCGAGGAGACCGGTGTCGAGATCGAGGTGATCGGCATCGTCGATGTGGTCGACGCCATCGTGCGGGACGGGGATCCGGCACGACCGGGAACGGGCGGCCTCAAAATCCCTGCCGCCAATGACGATCAGGCCATCGCGGATGAAGACCGGCGCGTGCGCTATCACTACACATTGGTGGATTGCGTCGCCCACTGGACGGGCGGCGACGCCGTGGCCGGGGGTGATGCGGCCCATGCCGAATGGTGGCCGCTCGACCGCCTCGAGGAACTCGAGCTCTGGACCGAAACAGTCCGCGTGATTCACGAGGCGGCAGACCTCGCGCGCGCCCATCCACGCAAGACCTGATACCTCCGGTGGCAGGCTCCACAAGAACGCGTGCGACCCTGATCGGGCTTGCGACCATCCTGGTCTGGTCCACCCTCGCCATCCTGAGCGTACTCGCGGGACCGGTCCCGCCCTTCCAGCTTGTCGCCATGGCCTTCACGCTGGTTTTCGCCCTGACCCTGATGATCTGGACCGCGCGCGGGGAGCGCCCCTGGTCACATCTTCGCCTCCCCCCGAAACTCTGGGTTCTCGGGATTGGCGGCCTGTTCGGCTATCACCTGCTGTACTTCACGGGCATCCAGTCCGCACCGCCCGCCGCC
>JAURLR010000068.1 GCA_030831135.1 Alphaproteobacteria bacterium | reverse complement strand
TTGATGGATCAACTCGGGATCGAGAAAGCGCATGTCGTCGGCCGCTCGATGGGCGGTGCCGTGGCCCAACAGATGGTCCTGAAGGCACCCGATCGCCTGCAATCCATGGCCCTGGCCGCCTCCTTCGCCCGGCTCGATCCTTTGGGTGCACAGGTCATCACGAACCTGCAGCAACTGCTGACATGGCGGAAAAGCTGGGCCGAATGGGCACCCCATGCCGTTTATCTGTTTGTCGCGCCAACATTCTACAACGCGAACCCGGAACTGATGGCCCGGATCACGGCTCTGGTCAGCGGCGAAGACCGCGACATGGTCTCCTATGACAATCTGGCCACGGCCTGCATCGAACACGATGTGCTCGACCGCCTTTCCGAAGTGCAAACCCCCACCCTTGTGATGGGCGGACGCCTTGATCCGATCTGCTCCATGACCGCGCAGAACTGGATGATGGAACAGCTGCCCGATGCAAAGCTTGAGGTGTTCGAGAATTCAAGCCACTTTTTCCTGATGGAAGAAGCTGAAAAGGCCATGACAACAATCGAAGCCTGGTTCGAAAAAAACGCGGCCTGAATTTGGCACGAGGAGAATTTAGGATGCCGAAAGTGAATTGCGGGCGGTTTGACGTGAACTACATCGAGGGTGGCGAGGGTTTCCCGGTCGTCCTCATCCATGGCTTGGCGGGCGATCACACGGCGTGGCTTCCCCAGATCGATCTCTTCAAGGATCGCTACCGTGTGGTCGCGATGGACAACCCCGGATCGGGCGAGAGCTCTTCTGTGGACACGCCCACCAGCACCGAAGAACTTGCCGACACGATGCTGTCCCTGATGGACAATCTTGGCATCGAGAAAGCCCACGTCGTCGGGCGCTCTCTTGGCGGCCTGATTGGGCAACATATGGCCCTTCGGGCTCCTGACCGCATGCAAAGCATGATCCTCGCGGCGTCCACGTCCAAAGTGGACCGGATCGGCAGACGCATTCTCGAAAACATGCGCGAAGTTCTGGAATGGCGGGACAACTGGGTCGACTGGGCGCGACACTCGGCCCACATGTTCGTTTCACCAGCCTTCTACAACGACAATCCCGCGGCGATCGCCCGCATCGAGGCGCTGGTCGGCAACGAATCCCGCAGCAAGATTTCCTATGTGAACTTGAACAACACTGCTCTCTCCCACGACACGGTAGACAGGCTGGGGGAGATTTCCTGCCCCACCCTGATCATGGCGGGCCGTCAGGATCCGATTTGTTCAATGCAAGGCACGCGCGAACTCTCCGACGGGATCACGAATTCCGAAACGGTCATCTTCGATGACTCAAGCCACTTCTTCCTGATGGAGGAATACGAGAAGTCGATGCAGACCCTGGAAGACTGGTTCGCCCGGCACACACCGTGACCCCTAAAGCCGTGTAGCATCCCCGATGGGGTATCGGGTGTACTGGCTGACCCAGTCGAACCCGACAAACTCCACATAGGCATCCATCAGGCGTTTGGTGACCGGCCCGGGAATCGCACCCTCTCCGAACACGCGGCCACTGATACTGCGGCAGGGGCAGATGCAGAAACTCGTCGAGGTAATGAAGGCCTCGTCAGCATTGTAGGCGTCATAGAGGTCGTAGTCTTTTTCCGCACAGGGAATGCCGATCTTCTCGGCCAGCTCCATGACCGTCTGGCGACTGATCCCGGGCAGCACATAACGTTCCTGCGGCGTGACCAGCTTGCCTTCGGAGACGAAGAACACGTTGCTGCCACGCCCCTCGGCGATGTTGCCATTGTGGTCGAGCATCAGCGCATAGGCCTCGGGATTCTGCGCCGAGACCTCCTCATCTGCCATGATCAGGTTCAGATAGTTGTGGGTCTTGGCGCGCGGGCTGAGCATGTCCGGCGCGGTCCGGCGAACTGACGAAACAATCATGTCGATCCCGTCCCGATACAGCTTGGCCCGGTTGGCCAGCGGCAGAGGCAGGCTCTCAACGATAACCGTCGGGCCGATATAGTCGGGCCAGGCTGAACGTTCGTTCGGGTCGACAATGCCGCGCGTGATGCGCTGTGAAACCCACAAATCCTCATCCGCCGCGATTGTCGGGAGGTTTCGTCTAACGATTTCTTCCGTGATCTCCGCCATTTCATCCAGGGACAGGCCGGGATCGATTCCCACATAGCGGAGGGATCGATAGAGCCTTTCGAGATGCTCACGGATCTTGAAGGGCTCGTGACCAAATGTCCGTGTCGTATCGAAAACAGCATCCCCGTATTTCACACCCCTGTCGCGAAACGGCAATCGTGCCTCGCTCTCGGGAATATATTCACCATTCAGATAGACGGTACGTTGATTGGGAATGGACATGACACATATTCCTTTGAGAAAGCCCCCGTTACGCGTTGCGCCGGAGGGTCCGTTCGTTCCAAGATAACAACCATAATACAATGAATACCAAGGGGAAATGTCATGGCAAAATACGGCGTTGGTCAACCTGTTCGACGAAACGAAGATCCCCGCTTGCTGACCGGGCGCGGCAAATTCAATGATGATCTGCCACGCGAGGGCGAGGCCGTTGGATATGTCCTGCGATCCCCCCACGCCCATGCTGATATTCGAGCGATCGACACGTCACGCGCCAGCGGAATGCCCGGTGTTCTGGGTGTTTTGACCGGTCAGGACCTGGCCGATGACGGCATCGGCGCGTTTCCCGGACCCCCGGCCTTCTTTGCATCCCTGACCAAGCCTGATGGTTCGCCACTCATCTACCCGCCGCAATACGCCCTGACATCGGACCGGGCCCGTTATGTGGGCGACCCTGTCGCATTCGTGGTGGCCGAGACTCTGGAACAGGCCAAGGACGCGGCCGAAGCCATCGAGATCGACTATGCTCCCCTGCCATCGGTCGTCGGCACCGACAAGGCCATGAACGATGGCGAGGTGCAGCTCTTCGATGACGTGCCGAAGAACTTCCTGTTTCAGGCACAGATCGGCGACACCGACGCAACGGATAAAGCCTTTGCCGCAGCAGCCCATGTCGCCAATGTGCGTCTGGTCAATCAGCGCATCGTGCAGAATTCCATGGAAGTGCGCGGCGCTGTTGGCAGCTACGACACCGAAAGCGGGCGCTACACGGTCTATACCTCGAACCAGAACCGCCACATGCTGCGCGACTGGATCGCGAATTCGTTCCTCAAATGCGATCCGTCCATGGTCCGCGTTCTCGTTGACGACGTGGGCGGCGGGTTCGGCATGAAAACCCACCCCTATCCCGAACAGGTTCTGGTGCTGGTCGCTGCCAAGCGACTGGGACGCACGGTGCGCTGGATCAGTGAGCGAACCGAAGCCTTCCTCAGCGACCTGCATGGACGGGATCATATTTCGGACTGTGAACTCGCCCTCGACAAGGACGGCAAGTTCCTCGGCGTGCGGGTGAAGACCGTGGCCAATATCGGAGCCTATTCCTGTTCGGCCGGCGTTTCGGTGCCGACCCAGATCGGTCCGAAAATCCTGTCCAGCGTCTACGACGTGCCGATTGCCGATGTGGAGGTGAAATGCGTCGTCACCAACACCGCCCCTGTGGGCCCCTATCGCGGGGCCGGACGTCCCGAAGCGATCTATGTGATGGAACGACTGGTTGATGTCGCGGCGCATGACATGGGGATCGATCCGCTGGAGCTGCGCCGTCGCAACCTGATCCGAAAAGATCAGTTTCCCTATACGAACGCGGTGGGCACGACCTATGACAGCGGTGCCTTTGAAGACAATATGGACATGGTCGCCAAGATGGCCGACTGGAGCGGCCACGAAGCACGGCGCGCCGAGGCCCGCAAACGGGGACGCCTGAGCGGGATCGCCGTCAGTCAGTATCTCGAAACTACCGCGGGCAATCCGACGGAATCTGCCGAAGTCGAAGTGACAGATGACACGGTCATCGTGAAGGTCGGGACCCAGCCTATGGGTCAGGGCCATGACACGTCGTTCATGCAGCTGATCTCGGAGAAACTTGGCGTCGAATTCGACCAGGTTCACATCGACACCAGCGACAGTGTCAATCTTCCCAGCGGTGGCGGCAGTCATGGCTCACGCACCAGTCATGTCGGCAGCGTGGCGACCCTGAACTCGTCTGACCGGGTGATCGAAAAAGGGATTCTGATCGCCTCGGAAATGCTGGAGACGGCGGCTGTCGATGTCGAATACGCCGATGGTGCCTTCCGCGTCGCCGGGACCGACCGAACCGTCACCTTGTTTGACGTTGCCAAACACGCCCGTACCTCGACCTCGATCCCCGAAGAACTGCGCGGCCCCCTCACCGGCACCGACACCCACACGATCGAGAGCTGGAGCTATCCCAATGGCTGCCATGTCTGCGAAGTAGAGATCGAGGAAGACACCGGCGTTGTGCATGTCATCCGATACAGCGCGATGGATGACGTGGGGACAGTCATCAATCCCATGCTGGTTGCCGGACAGGTCCATGGGGGTGTGGCACAGGGAATCGGTCAGGCCATTCTGGAAAACACGGTCTATGACCCCGAAACCGGCCAGATGATCACAAGCTCGTTCATGGACTACACCATGCCGCGCGCCGACGACATTCCGATGATCGAACTCGACACCAACGAGGTGCCGTGCACGACCAACATTTTGGGCGTGAAAGGTGCCGGTGAAGCTGGCGCGCTTGTCGCACCGCCAGTGCTGATCGCCGCGATCACCAACGCCCTGCGGGACTACAATGTCGCCCATATCGATATGCCCGCCACCTCCGAACGCATCTGGCAGATCATGCAGAATCGCAAGGCGGCATAGGGCTCAGATACAGAACCCGCCGATACAGGCTGCAACAGTTCCGGGTGAACCGCATGGCGTTTGACTATACGAGCCGGCTCAGGCCCGGCCTGCCCGCACCAGCCAAGCACTGGTCGGGGTTTCCGCGGTATAATTTCATCGGCGGCCA
>JAURLR010000004.1 GCA_030831135.1 Alphaproteobacteria bacterium | reverse complement strand
TTGCCGCCACTTGCGACTGCCCCCCTGGGCCGAATTCTGCTGATACGATTTACAGTAACTATTTGATTTCAAATAGAAATAAACAGCTTCTGTCCGAATGACAAAATGTCACTGTCGTGACAGGCGCTTGGTAGCACAGGCCTATGGGGCTGGCAATCGTCCCGCAACGCAAAAAGTGGACAAATCAGCCGGTTTTTCTTGGCGGTGCCTCGCGTCAATTCGACGCGCACCCCGTGAAGTGATGATTACAGGAAGCTGTAGGGGTCCACATCCACCCGGACGCGGGCATTTGCGGGCACTTTGATCTGGTCGAGCCAGTTGCGCAGGACCGGTTGGATCGACACGTCCCGGGATGCCTTGAGCAGCAGCCGTCGGCGGTGTTGCCCGCGCAACAGGGATAGCGGGGCGGGCGCGGGGCCAAGAACCCGGATATCAGGCGTGCTGGGCGCGCAGCGCGCGAGGGCCCGGGACAGATCATCGGCAACCCGGGAATCCCGGCTCGACACAATGATCGCGGCCAGGCGGCCGAATGGCGGCCATCCGCCAATCTGCCGGGCCTCGGTTTCAAGCGCGATGAAACCGTCCCGGTCGCCGGATACAAGGGTGCTCATCACCGGATGTTCGGGCTGGAATGTCTGGATGAGGACGCGTCCGGGCCGTTCGGCACGCCCGGCACGCCCGGAAACCTGCTGCAGGACCTGATAGGTCCGCTCGGCCGCACGCAGATCACCGCCAGCCAGCCCCAGATCGGCATCGACGATCCCGACAAGGGTCAGGTTCGGGAAGTGATGACCCTTGGCGACCATCTGGGTGCCGATCAGAATGTCGAGGTCACCATTCTCGACGGAACGGATGAAGGCCTGGGCCGAATCCGGGCCGCGCATCGTGTCACTCGTCATGATCCCGACCCGTGCGTCGGGCAGCAGGTGTGTGATCTCTTCGGCAATCCGCTCGACCCCGGGTCCACACGCGACAAGGGTGTCGACGTTTTCACAGGACGGGCAGACGCTCGGGGAGGGGACCTCATAGCCGCAATGGTGGCATTGCAGCCGTTTGCGAAACCGGTGTTCGGTCAGCCATGCCGCACAACTCGGGCACTCGATCCGGTGCCCGCAGGTCCTGCAGAGAGTGAGTGGTGCGTAGCCGCGACGATTGAGGAACAGCATGGCTTGTTCCCCGGCTGCAAGGGTGGTTTTGAGTTCACCCACCAGTTCATCGGAAATGAACCGGTTGGCGCTGAGGTCCGCCACACGCATATCGACGGTCTTGATCGCCGGCATGACAGCGCCGCCGAAACGTTCGGGCAATACGATCGCCGAGAATTTCTCCCGGCTGACATTGACCCGCGTCTCGAGCGACGGCGTGGCGGAGGCCAGCACAACGGGTGCCCCCGCGATTTGTGCGCGCACAATGGCCATGTCACGCCCGTGATAGGGCACCCCGTCTTCTTGCTTGAAGGCGGGTTCGTGTTCTTCGTCAATGATGATCAGGCCGAGTTCGGCAAAGGGCAGGAACAATGCCGAACGCGCGCCGACCACGATCCGTGCATTCCCGGTGGCGACTGCGCGCCAGTTGACCCGCCGCTGCACCTGGCTCAGATCCGAATGCCAGACCGCCGGGGCCACGCCGAACCGCGTCTCAAACCGGGACAGCCATTGTGGTGTCAGGGCGATCTCGGGCAGCAGCACGAGAACCTGTCGTTCGGCGGACAAGGCGGCTGCCACCGCTTCGAAATACACCTCGGTCTTTCCCGAGCCGGTTACCCCGTCCAGCAATGTGACCGAAAACGCGTTGGCCGCAATTTTGTCGCGCAGTTGCGCGGCGGCTACGGCCTGGGCCTGGGACAGGGACGGGCCGGGACGCGCCAGATCGGGCGCATCGAAAGGGGGAGGGGGAGGCACTTCTCGTTTTTCCAGCGCGCCAGCGGCCACCAGGCCCTTGATCACCCCGCTCGACACACCGGTCTCCCGCGCGAGATCTGGTGCCGACAGCGCCGGGCCGTTTTCCAGGAACGTCAGGACACGCTGACGCGCTGGCGTCATGCGAAGTTCAGCGTCGGGTTCGCTCTTGCTGTAGACGATCACCGGCTTTGGCGGTTCAAGCGCATCGGGTGATCGCATCGCCATGCGCAAAACCGCACCCGGAGGGCTCAATGTGTAAGCGCTGACCCAGTCGATGAATCGCCGGACCTGGTCGGGCATGGGTGGTGTATCGACCCGCGCGTCAATGGCGCGCAACTTGGCCGGGTCCACGTCGCCCTGGGCCGGGCCCCAGACCACACCGATCATCGCACGCTTGCCCAGGGGCACATGGACATAGTCGCCGGGCACAACATGCAGCTCTTCGGGAACGAGATAGTCGAAGGGTCCGACCACGGCGGTTGGCAGCAGAACGCTGATGGCGTGCGGCGTAACAGTCAGGGGTGCGGTGGCGTCAGTTTGGGGCATCCGGTACACTCTATCGAGCGACTCGCGGGCGGCCAACGTAAGCTGCAGGCGAGTCTTGAATTTTTACCCTGGCATTGTGAAACGGCCCCGGTCTCCGGTGCCGAGCCCAGAAGGAAAACGCACATGAAGTTTTTTGTGGACACGGCTGATATCGATGAAATTCGTGACCTGGCTGCGACCGGTATGCTCGATGGTGTCACGACCAACCCGTCCCTGATTGCGAAATCCGGGCGCAATATGCTCGATGTGATCGCCGAAATCTGTGATGCCGTGCCGGGGCCGGTCAGCGCCGAAGTCACCGCGACCGATGTCGAGACGATGCTGGCGGAAGCCAATGTCCTGTCCGCCGTCGCCAAGAATGTCGCTGTGAAAGTGCCGCTGACGCCGGACGGCCTGAAGACCTGCCGCGCCATGCGCGACCGTGACATCATGGTGAACGTGACCCTTTGCTTCTCTGCCTCTCAGGCGATCCTCGCCGCCAAGGCCGGGGCGACATTCGTTTCGCCCTTCGTCGGCCGTCTGGATGATATGGGGTTGCGTGGTCTCGACCTGATTGAAGACATCGTGGATATCTATGACCAGTATCCAGACTTCGAGACCGAGGTGCTGGTGGCTTCGATCCGGGGGCCGGCACATGTTGTCGAAGCTGCGCGCACCGGGGCCCATGTGGCGACCCTGCCGCCGAATGTGATTCGTCAGCTCTACAAGCACCCGCTGACCGATAGCGGACTTGCCGCTTTCCTCAAGGATTGGGAAGCCACGGGGCAGTCGATTCTCGAGCAGGCGGGCCAACGCAAGGACGCCGCGGCGTAACCGCACGGGGGCATCGCCATGAGCACCAAAGCATCAGAGCCGAAGGCCGAAGCCCCCAGCGAATTGTCGGATACGCAGGTGATTGCATTTTTGCGCGAAAATCCTGATTTCCTCGAACGCTATCCCCAGCTTCTTTCCGTGATCGTGCCCCCGGAGCGGGAATTCGAGGACGCGGATGAGGCCGGTGGTGAGGTGATCGACCTGCAAGGGGCGATGCTCAATCGGCTGCGCGCCGAACTCGCGGAACGGAACGAGCAGAGCACCGATCTGATTGATGCCAGCCGCGCCAATCTGCAAAGCCAGAACCGTATACATGCCGCTG
>JAURLR010000067.1 GCA_030831135.1 Alphaproteobacteria bacterium | reverse complement strand
CGGGCGCGCCCGGATCGCCGCAAACCAGGCAGCCACGTGCGGCGCATTCTCCCACATCTCGGCCATGCCGAGGTCTTCCATACGCTGGAACAGCGGCGCCATGCAGATATCCGCAATGGTGAACTGTTCGCCGACAATCCAAGGGCCATGCTTGGCCAGCGCGGCCTCCATCCGTTGGACCGTGGCACGCAGCTGCAGCAAGGAGTTTTCGTATTCCGCGTCACTGAAGCCGGTGCGGTTGAGGCGCATGAAGAAATCCCGGCGCAGCGTGTTGCTGTCGCGGAAGGTCTCGTATTCTTCCTCGCTCATCGCCTTGAACCGGTCGATCAGCAGGTTCTGGAAGGTCGGCACCCGCACAGCCATAGAGGGCACTTCATCGATATAGCGCAGCCAGGCCCGCATCTCGGCGCGTTTCTTTGCGTCTTTGGGGGTCAGGCTGGTGCCTTGGTCGGGCCAGACCTCATCCGCGTATTCGCACATCACCGTGGACTCGATGATCGGGGTTCCGTCATGCATAAAGGCCGGGACGACCCCGTTGGGATTTATGGCGAGAAATTCCGGCGTCAGGTTTTCACCGCCGCCGAGATCGACATGCCGGTTGACCCAGTCCACACCCTTTTCAGCCAGGCAGATACGTACCTTCTGGCTGCAGGTGGAGGCATCGTTGTGAAAGAGTTCAAGCGCCATGGACTATCTCCGCATGAAAAACCGGGCACACGCTTATCGCGCGTGCGCCCGGCTTGCAAGCTTGACGGGGTGGCGTGCTATTCCGCCGCGCGCGCCACCGCCACATCATCTTCTTCGTCAGCAAAATGCGGCATGATCTCTTTCGAGAAGGTTCGCAGCCCCTCGATCCCGGTACCGCCATCCGAGAACAGCATGTAACGCACGCCGGCATCGTGGAACCTCTGGATCTTCGCGACGATCTCATCAACGGTCCCGAACATCGCGGCCTCCGCCGTGGTCTCGACGGAATCGTCATAGGACATGATCGAGGACTTGTTGCCGCCATCGGGACGCTGGGCGAGATTGTCCACCCGGGCACGCGCCGCGATCCGGCGCTCGATGGCCGCGTCACGGTCGGCAGCGTCCTTGGCCACATACAAACCGCGGGCCACGCCGACTTCATAGGGATTGAAAATCCGGCCTCGCGCCTCAACACAATCACGGAAGGTGTTCACACGACCGATTGTCGTATCGACGGGCGCGAACTGATCGACCAGCATGTTGTACCCGCGCTCAGCGACGGATTCGATGGAAGCGGGGCTACCCGCACCCATCCAGAACGGCGGGTGCGGCTGCTGTGCCGTCGGCGGCTCGACCACGACGTCCTCGTAAGACCAGAACTCGCCCTCATAGGTCCACGGCTCGTCCTCGGTCCAGGACTTGGTCATGATCTTGAGGGATTCCTCAAATCGCGCCTCGGCTTCCTCCATGGGAATGCGGAAGCCCTTGAACTCGTTGAAGCGATAGCCCTTGCCGACTCCGAAATCGAAGCGACCGCCCGAAAGCAGATCCAGCGTGGCCACCTGTTCGGCCAGCAACACCGGGTTGTGCCAGGGCAAAACCATCACCGCCGTGCCCAGACGGATAGTGGAGGTCTGCGCGGCCAGATAGGTCAGGAGGTTGACGGTCGCCGACACCTGGCCGAAGCCGGTAAAATGATGCTCGACAGCAAAGGTGCTGTGGAAGCCGAGCGCCTCGGCCTCGGTGTTGTATTCCAGCCAGTCACGATAGCCTTTCGCGCTGTCCACATCCGGGCCTCCGCGCTTAGCCTGCGCACTGCCGAACAATCCGAATTTCATGGTCTTCCTCCGTAGAATGTCATGGTAATTTACACGCAGAAAAGCTGCGGACGGATCAGTCTCTTTTTTGGTCTCACATTATGAGCGTTCTCATTCGTGATAGCCGAACGAGGTGCCAACCCGAAAACCGCGCATATCACGGGGGAAACGACATGCTTGAAACTGCTGTAATCGGCCTTGGCTGGTGGGGCCAGACCCATATTCGCGCCACCCACGGAAAAAGCCAGACCGTGGACATCACCACCATCGTCGATCTGGATTCCGATCTGGCACAAAAGACCGCCGATGAATTCGGCCTGAAAATCGCCAAATCCTATGAGGCCGTACTGGCCGATCCCGAGATCAACGCGGTGATCCTTGTCACCCCTCATTCGCTGCACACCGACCAGATCGTAGCCGGCGCGGCGGCGGGCAAACATATTTTCACCGAAAAGCCCTTCGCCCTGAACAAGGCTGATGCAGAACGCGCCGTGGCGGCCGCCGAGAAGGCCGGCATCATGATCGGGCTGGGCCACAACCAGCGCTATGGCGCCCCCCAGACCGTCATCAAGGCGATGATCGATGCCGGTGAACTGGGCGAGATCATGCATCTGGAAGGCAACACCAGCCACGACACGCTGTCGAACGTGCAAAGCTGGCGCATGGATATCGAGGAAGCGCCGGGCGGCGGCCTCTGGCATATGGGCAGCCATCATCTCGACCTGTTCCAGCACTATATCGGTCCAATCAGCGAGGTTTATGCGCAAGCCGTCGACCGCATCATCCCGCGCGACACGGCTTCCGCGCTGCTGACTTTTGAGTGCGGCGCCACCGCCTATATCGGCAATGTCATGGTCACGCGGGACAATCGCATGGGCAATGTCTTCGGCTCGAAAGGCTGGGTGAAGATCATCAGCCCGACCAGCCTGCAGATCGCCATGCGCGGCGGAGACCCGAAGACCATGGAGGTCGATCCCGTCGATCCGATTCGCGCCAATGTCGAAGGCTTTGCCGCTGCCATTGCCGGCACGGAGCCCTATCGCTTCACCAACGCCCAGATGATCCACGATGTCGCGGCGCTCGATGCCATCAAACTTTCTCTCAAAACCGGCAAGCGCGAACCCGTCGTCCGCTGACGTCCCGAAAGGACAAGACCATGATCAATGCAGCCATTGTCGGACTGGGCTGGTGGGGCCAGAACCACGTCACCGCCACCAAGGGTTCGGACAAGATACGGTTCACCCGGGCCGTCGACCTCGCGCCGGAAAATGTCCAGGCCTTCTGCGACGAACAGGAATTGACCCTCACCAGCAATCTGGACGATGCCTTTGGCGATCCGGATATCGACGCGGTTGTTCTGGTCACGCCCCACACACAGCATGCCGATCAGGTCGTCGCGGGTGCCGCAGCGGGGAAACATATCCTGACCGAGAAACCCTTCGCCCTGAAGAAGGCAGATGGATTGCGCGCCGCAAAGGCCATGACAGATGCGGGACTGACGCTGGGTATCGGTCACAACTACCGTTACGGCGCGGCCGTCTGGGAGATGAAGAAGATCATCGAGTCCGGAAAGCTGGGAGACATTCACCATATCGAGGGCAATCTGAGCCATCAGGGCCAGATCGGCATCGAAGGCTGGCGCCGGTCCCACGACGAAGCTCCGACGGGCGGGATCGTGCATTTCGGTGCCCATATCATCGACATCATGTGCTGGTTCGGCGGCCCGATGCGCGAAGTCTACGCCCAGCTGGAATCCCATATTCTGCCCGCCGATGTCGGATCGGTTCTCACCCGGTTTGAAAACGGCACGACGGGCTATCTGGCGAACCTGATGACCACGCCGGCCTCGTTCCACCTGCAGGTGATGGGCTCGGAAGGCTGGGCGCGCGCCAATGGCTGGATGGACACGAACAAGGTCGTGACCTGCTTCGGGGCAGGGAAACCGGAGGAATCCGGCGGCCACACCGAAGAGATCGAACTGCCCTACCGGGACATCTATTCCCAGATCCGGGCCAATGATGAGAATTTCGCAGCGGCCTGTATGGGGCAGGAGGCCTATCTGTTTACGCCGGACGAAATGGCGCACACCGCAGCCGTGCACGAGGCGATTGCCAAATCCGCAGAAAGCAAATTGCCGACAGCGGTTTGAGGTTTTCCCGGAACAATTGTCATGCCCGCGCAGGCGGGCATCCATAGACGCCGACACCAAATCAGGCAGGTGCCTGTGTTTATGGGTTCCCGCCTTCGCGGGAACGACGATTGAGGAAGCAAAAACGGGCTGCCGGCAGCGGTCTAGAAACGATCACCACGTCATGCCCGGGCTTGACCCGGGCATCTCAATTCGGACAGAGACGAGATGCGCGGATCAAGTCCGCGCATGACAGCATTCTGGATAGCACTCAGTCCGCCGTCAGAAACGGCAGCGCCTTTTCGAGCGTACCCGCCGGGTTCTCCTCGACATAAAAATGCCCGCCATCGACGAAATCGACCGTGACCTCAGGTAGATACGCTTCAAGGCCCTGATAGTTCTCGACCGGCATCGGCGGTTCGTCGGAGCCCTGCAGCACGAGAATATCGGCCTGCCATGCCGGGATCAGCCGGGTGCGGCGGTCGATCCAGTCCTTTCGGAAGGTCGAGGATTGAAAATAGCGCTCCACCGCCAGCCCGGTTCCCGGACGCGAGAACTCCTGGACCGCACGGATCACCTGTTCGCGCGGGATCGGGTGCTTGCACAGGCGTCCGAACCCCCACTGAAACATCTTCATGGGGTCCTGCAGAATGCCGCGGGTTTCGAGATCGGTGAACAGATTTTCCTGGGGTGCCAGATCGGGATGGAAATGGATCAGGTGCTGGGAGCCTCGCACCCAGCGGCGGACACGCGCGCCCT
>JAURLR010000066.1 GCA_030831135.1 Alphaproteobacteria bacterium | reverse complement strand
GTCATCGACGCCTTCAACGACGTGCAACGCGCACGTCAGGACAAGGAGCGTCTCCAGAACGAGGCCGAATCGGACCGGAACCGGATCGTTCCGACCGCCCGTGGTGAGGCGGCTGGCGTTATCCAGGAGGCCACGGCCTATCGCGACCGGGTCATCAAGGAAGGTCAGGGTGAAGCCTCGCGGTTTGACCAGATTTACGAGACCTTCAAGGCTGCGCCGGAAGTCACGCGCCGCCGTCTCTATATCGAGACTTTGCGTGATGTGCTGGAAAAGGCCGACAAGATCATCATCGATAATGATGCCCAGGGCGGTCAGGGTGTCGTGCCGTATCTGCCTCTCACTGAACTCAATCGGAACCGCACCGGTTCGGGAGCCAACCAATGAGCCGCGCCAAACTCGCCATACTTGGTGTCTTGATCATCTTCATCGGGATTGTCCTGAACTCGTCGCTCTTCACTGTTCGGGAAACCCAGCAGGTTCTCGTTCTGCAGTTTGGCGAGCACAAACGGACCGTTCGAGATCCCGGATTGCATTTCAAAATTCCGCTGATCCAGAACCTCAAGGTTTATGACAAGCGGATCTTGAGCGTTGATCCGGATGCGGAAGAAATGCTGCTGAGCGATCAGAAGCGTATCTTTGTGGATGCCTTCGCGCGCTACCGGATCACGGATCCCCGGCGCTTCTTCCAGACGGTGAATGATGAGGCGATCTTCAACAACCGCTTCGGCAACATCCTGACCTCGACCGTCAAGGAGTTCGTTGCCCAGCGGAACCTTGAAGACCTGCTCTCCGAACAGCGCAACACCATCATGCGGGACATCCGTGACAGTGTTGCGAGCGATACCGAAGGTTTCGGGATCGAGGTTGTCGATATCCGGATCGGTCGTTCGGAATTGCCCGAAGCGGTGTCGCAGACGGTTTACGACCGGATGATTACCGAACGCGCACGGCAGGCCAGTCAGCTGCGTGCGGAGGGTGCAGAGAACGCCCGCCGTATTCGTGCCGAGGCTGATCGCCAGCAAGTGGTGATCGTTGCTGAAGCACAGCGCGAAGCACAGACCCTGAAGGGTGAGGGCGATGCAACCCGCAACGCCATCCTGGGCGAATCCTACGGCAAGGACCCGGATTTCTTCGAGTTCTTCCGTTCGCTTGAAGCCTATAAGGAAACCTTCGCGCGAGAAGGCACCACAATGGTGCTTTCGCCCAACAGTGATTTCTTCAAGTATTTCGGAAATCTTGAGGGTGGTCGTGACCGGGTCAACGAACGCCAGATACCCGCACCTCGGTAGATCGAACCGGTGGGCGCACAACTTGATCTCTGGTTGAGTTTCGCGCTGATCGGGTTTGGCCTGATCCTGGTCGTTGAGGGGCTTATTTATGCCATTGCCCCTGAAGGAATGAAGAAGCTGCTGCTGCGCATGGTCGAGCTACCTGCCTCGACCCTGCGCACAGCAGGTCTTTTCTCCGCAATCATCGGGTTGGCTCTGCTCTGGGCGGTCAAGACGTTATGAACGTCCATGTCTTCCGCTGCTTCACACAATCGTCATCGATTTTATCGTATCGCCCCGAATACGCCGGGGCGGCGCCCCATTCCGACCATGTTTGCCCCCCATATCCTTGTTTGGCGGCAAATCATTGTCCCAAATCGCCAAACAGCCTGACGAACCTCTCTTGAAGTGCAAAACTCGCTCACTCATATTTTTTCCAAGAGTTTGCAGTTCTGAGATCGCAACAGGAAAAACGCCCGGAACGGGAGAGACCAAAGATATGACTTCGAGAAAACAAACCAATAGAACTATTGCACAGACCGGCTGGACGGTCGGGCGCGTCAACATCACGGCGGCGTTCCTTGTTGGCCTGCTGTTTGCGCTGGCGATGGTTCTGAGCAGCTTGCCGGCGGCGGCGAAATCGGCGCCGGACTCCTTTGCGGATCTGGCAGACCGGTTGCTGCCTTCGGTCGTGAATATTTCCAGCACGCAAGTCGTGCGGGAAGATCGTGGCCCTCAGGCGCCGCAGCTTCCCGAGGGATCACCGTTTGGAGATTCGTTCCGCGATTTCTTCAATCGCAATCAGGGTGCGCCGCGGCGCGCGACCTCTTTGGGATCGGGCTTCATCATCAGTGAAGACGGCCTCGTGGTCACCAACAACCACGTGATTGAGGGCGCCGACGAAATTACGGTGACGCTGTCCGATGATTCCCAGCACAAGGCCGAGCTCGTCGGGCGTGACCCGAAGACCGATCTCGCGCTTTTGCGCATTGACGCCAAGCGTGTTCTTCCCGCTGTCCCTTGGGGTGATTCCACCGAGGCGCGGGTTGGCGACTGGGTCGTGGCGATCGGCAATCCGTTCGGACTGGGCGGTACGGTAACGGCGGGTATCATCTCCGCCCGTCAGCGAGACATCAATCAGGGGCCGTATGACAGCTTCCTGCAGACCGATGCGTCCATCAACCGCGGCAATTCGGGCGGACCGATGTTCAATATGGATGGCCAAGTCATCGGTGTGAACACTGCGATCTTCTCGCCGACCGGTGGCAGTGTCGGAGTCGGTTTTGCTGTCCCGTCCTCGATTGTCTCGCGCGTTATCGACCAGCTTCAGGAATTCGGCCAGACGCGCCGTGGATGGCTGGGTGTGCGCATTCAGAGTGTGACCGATGAGATCGCCGAGAGCATCGGCCTTGATAAGGCACGTGGCGCTCTGGTCTCTTCCGTGACCACCGATGGGCCTGCCGAAAAAGGCGGAATCCAGGCGGGTGACGTGGTGCTGACCTTTGACGGCAAACCCGTCGACAGCATGCGGGAATTGCCGCGTATCGTTGCCGAGACCGATATTGGAAAGAGTGTCCCTGTGAAGGTCTGGCGCGATGAGCGTGAGCAGACGGTCTCCATCGAGATCGGCCAGCTGGACGAAGAAGTCCCGGTGCTTGCGTCTGCCGGACCGCGCGGTGATGCGATGGAGCCCGAAGAGGCGACCATTGATGATCTGGGTGTCTCGGTGACCAGCATCACTGCAGATATGCGCCAGCAGTTTGCGCTGCCCGAAGATCTGCAGGGTGTTGTCATCACCGGTGTCGAGCCGGGCAGTGCAGCTGCCGAGAAGAGCCTGCGTCCAGGGGATGTGATCGTTGAGGTCAGTCAGGAAGAGGTCAGTTCTCCGGGACAGATCGCTGAGAAAATCCGCGAAGCACGGGACGCTGACCGCAGTTCGGTTCTGCTGAAGATCAACCGGAATGGGGATCGCCGGTTTGTCGCGGTCCGCATCAGCAAGTCCTGAATATCACGTAAACCATGACACGCTGTTCGCAGCGTTGCGGCGGCACCTTCGGGTGCCGCCGTTTTTAGTTGGCGGGCCAGCACTTTTCCGGGACGCCGGGATATGCGATGAGAGCGTCATCCAGACGGACAGAAAATCCCAGATGCAGGATCGAGTATCGAAATGACCGAGAGCCTTCTTTACCCCTTCACAGGTTTGCGCCCCGCGCCGAACGCCGCAGCCGATGTGGCCGCGCCGCCCTATGATGTGATGTCATTCGCTGAAGCGAAGGTCATGGCCGAAGGTCGTCCGTGGAGCTTTCTGCACGTCTCCCGGCCGGAGATCGATCTTCCCGACGGCACCAGCCCCTATGAGGACGAAGTCTATCAGAAGGGCGCGGACAATCTGGCGGCCATGGCGGATGCCGGAATTCTGATCCGCGATATCGCGCCTTGCTATTATGTCTACCGCATCATCATGGGAGACCACAGCCAGACTGGGCTGGTCGCCGCGGCACCGGTGGATGCCTATAACGAAAATCGTGTGCGTAAGCATGAGTTCACACGTCCGGACAAGGAAGATGATCGGGTCCGTCAGATCGATGCGGTCGATGCGCAGACCGGTCCGGTTCTTGTGGTGCATGAGGAACTGGATTCCATCAGTCAGGCGCTGGCCTCGATCACGGCGGAAGCGCCGACCTATGACGTGACCCAGCCCGATGGCGTGCGCCATATCATCTGGGCGGTGACGGATGGGGACGCCGTGGCGCGAGTGGCCGAAGCCTACGCCCCGGTCGATGTGCTCTACATCGCCGATGGACACCATCGTTCAGCTGCCGCTTCGCGCGTGGCTGCGATGCGTGCAGAACGCGGCGTTGCTGGCGCTGCCCATGAGCGGTTCCTCATCGTGGCTTTCCCGGCCAATGAACTTCGAATTCTTGATTACAACCGCGTGGTGAAAGACTTGAATGGTCTGGATGCGGATGCGTTTCTGGCCAAGGTCGCCGAACACTTCGATGTGTCGCCGGTTGCGGGCGAAGCGCGTCCTGCAGGTGCGCATCACTTCGGGATGTATCTCGAGGGAACATGGTACGCGCTTGATGCCAAGGCGCCGCCGGCAGCCGATGCCGCGCCGCTTGACCGGCTGGATGTGAAACTGCTTTCGGACCTGCTGCTTGAGCCGGTGCTGGGAATTGCCGATCCGCGTACCGACAAGCGGATCGATTTTGTCGGCGGTATTCGGGGGCTTGGCGCGCTGCAGCAGCGGGTCGACAGTGGTGACTGGGCGGTCGCCTTCGCCTTGTATCCCACCAGTATTGCGGACCTCATGGCTGTTGCCGATGCAAACGAGGTCATGCCGCCCAAGTCGACCTGGTTCGAGCCGAAACTGGCTGATGGATTGGTATCTTATCCGTTGAGTTCATGATTGCGCATGTTCGTGCAGACCCGAAACCGGCACCATGAATGACGCACCCGTTGTCGCCATCGCCGGTCCCACTGCGAGTGGCAAATCCGGGCTTGCTCTGGAGATTGCCGAAGCTCTGACGGGGAGTATCGTGAATGCGGATTCGATGCAGGTTTACGCCGATTTGCGCATTCTCACCGCGCGGCCGACGGACGATGACGAGGCCCGGGTTCCGCATCTCCTCTATGGCTATCGTGATGCAGCAGATATGGCATCTGCGGCAGACTGGGCCCGGGATGCGCGGGCGGCTATCGAGGATATCCGCATGGCCGGACGTCGCCCGGTCGTTGTCGGTGGAACCGGGCTGTACCTGCGCGCTCTGATGGAGGGAATTGCCGAAATTCCTCTGATATCGCCTGACATCCGGAACGCTGCGCGGGCCCGGCGCGCGGAAATCGGGGCCGAGGCATTTCATCGGGAGCTTGGCGAACGCGACCCGGAGACCGCTGCCCGACTGCCCGTGGCCGACAGTCAGCGTGTGCTGCGCGCCTGGGAAGTGCATGCGGGAACGGGGCGGTCCTTGTCCGAATGGCATCGTGACCCGGTGCCGCCATCCGGTTTGACGTTTCGCGTCGTCGTCCTGGCACCGCTGCGTGACGAACTCTACGCAAATTGCGATTCAAGATTTGACGCTATGCTGGCGATGGGGGCCCTGGAGGAAGTGCGTGAACTGGCAGACCGTGCCGCGCAGGAGGGGTTGGACCCCGCACTGCCGATCTTCAAGGCACTGGGTTATCCGGCGCTGTCGGCGCATCTGCAAGGCGCCCTGTCGCTGGATGCCGCACGCGCCAAATCCCGCCAACAGACACGCAACTACGCCAAACGCCAGATGACCTGGTTGCGCCACCAATTGCCCGACGAAGTGCCGGAGAATACTGGGAAAACCCCCGTGTTGAAATTAAATAACAAAAACATACCAGAAATATTGTCATTTCTGAGTTGACGGCATCTAAATCTTTCCTTAAGTTGCGGATGCGTAATTGTTGACGGTGGCCTCTTGGCGGCCTGCGGGTGTCGTCTCGATGCGCTTGTGTGTTTGGCGCTGCCCAAAGCGATGCCCGAGAGGTGCGTTTGGCGGCGTGACAAGCTGTCCCGGGGATCGCATATCCCTGTTGTGTTTTGGCAATTGGCCGTAATTTCGGCTATGTGGCCCGTCCCGATGTGACGTCTCGTCGGGCTGGATTTGGTTTTGGG
>JAURLR010000065.1 GCA_030831135.1 Alphaproteobacteria bacterium | reverse complement strand
TGTCGACACAGACAACGTCCCAGCCGAACTCGGAAAAGCAGGCTCCCGACACCAGGCCGACATAGCCCGTCCCAACCATCGCAATCTTCATGTCGCAGCGTCCCCGAGACGTTTGAGCATTTCACGTGTGCCCGGGCCCAGATCATCACGCGCCAGAGCAAAGGCAATATTGGCTTCGAGAAAACCGAGCTTGTCGCCGCAATCAAAGCGCCGCCCTTCGAACGCGAGGCCATGAAATGGCTGGCGGCCGATCAAACGTGCCATGGCATCAGTCAGTTGAATTTCACCACCTGCGCCGGTTTCCTGACGTTCGAGTTCCCGGAACACCTCCGGCATCAGGATATAGCGCCCGATCACGGCAAGGTTTGACGGTGCCGTTCCCGCGGCCGGCTTTTCCACCAGACTGCGTACAGACCGGATGTTTCCTGTCGCGCCACCGGCATCGATAATGCCGTAGCGCGAGGTGTGTTCGTCGGGGACCTCCATCGCCGCCACGATGTTCCCACCGGTCTCGGCAAACACATCGACCATTTGCTTCAGGCAAGGCGTTTCCGCCTGAATCAGATCGTCAGCCAGCAAGACGGCGAAGGGCTCATCCCCCACGAGATGGCGTGCACACCAGACCGCATGGCCAAGGCCGAGCGGTTCCTGCTGGCGGACATAGGCAATGTCCCCCGGGGGCAGCAACGTCTCACGTAGATCTGCCAGCGCATCCAGCTTCGAACGTGCCTGAAGCAGCGCTTCCAGCTCCACGCTGTGGTCGAAATGATCTTCAATCGCGCTCTTTCCGCGACCGGTGACGAAGATGAACTGCTCGATGCCGGCAGCGCGGGCTTCATCCACCGCGTATTGAATCAGGGGCCGGTCTACAACCGGGAGCATTTCTTTGGGCATCGCCTTGGTGGCGGGGAGAAACCTTGTCCCCATGCCGCCGACCGGGAAGATCGCCTTGCGTACGCGGTTTGCCATAGGTCTGGTACGAAGCCCGTTTGCGGTGCGCCAAGCGGCAGGAGCGGCACTTTTGCCATAGCGTCGCGATCCGGTGCAAGCTCACCCGATTAGCGGTTCAGCAACACATCCCGGGCGTGGTTGACCTTGGCTGCCATCCAGTCCGAACCACCCTGATCGGGATGCGCGCGCTTCATTTCATTCCGATAGGCCTGCTCGATTTCCTGATCGGACGCATTCTCAGAGACCCCGAGAATCTGGCGCGCTTCGTCATCGCTCATGGAGTTGCGGGTCCAGGGGCTTTCACTCTTGCGATCGGTGCGCTCACCAGTGCCCGCTGATGCCCCTTCCCCGACCACATCGCGCCACTCGGGCTGTGCCCGGTCGAGATAGCTTTCCAGCACACTGCGCGACTGGTCATCTTCGCGCGCACATTCGCGCCAGAGCTCGATCAGTTCACCGAGCTTCAGCGCCGAAAGGGATTTTCCGGCAAAGCGGCCCTCGCGGATCTCACCATCCATATCACCGGAATCATGGTCGAGCGTCATCCGCAGAAACCGCGTCTCCACCTGACTCTGTTGGCCACGCCGCGGACCACGTGCATTGCGTTGCATGCTGCGCATCGCGCGCCAGCGCATGAGCAACGGCAGTGCGGGAAACGACAACGCCCAGAGCAGGTTCCAGCGGCCCGAAATGGCGATGGCGACAATCCCGACCACCACGATGACGACAGCCAGCCACCGAACCGCCCGGAACACATCAGCCGGCTGCGCTTTCACGAACCAGCGCGCGACGAGATACAGCCCGACCAGAAAACAGACGCCGAATGCGATCCAGGCCATGGGCGCCTACCGCTTCCCGCGCATCTGGTCCGCGATCTGCAGGACGCGCCCGCCGCGCGCCTTGCCCAGATCGGCCAGCGCCCGGCGTCCGCCGGCGGAAAACACTGCGACGGCAGCAAGAAGATCGCGCAGTTGCTGCGCACTGCCCGCGTCAAAACTGCAATAGGCACCACCGGAAAGTCGGGCAATCTGCTCGAAGGCACGCCGTGAGATGGGCTCGCCGCCTTCGTGGAAAACGAACACCGGCGTGCCCACAAGGCCCAGTTCACCGGCCTGGTGGCCCAACTCATCAATGTCTTCCTCAACCACATCGCCGACAAAGACCAACGCATCAACCTTGTGTTGCCTGGTTTCCTTGAGCGTATGACGCAGCAGTTTGCGGATCTGGGTCCGGCCCGCCAGACAGCGTACCTTCTGCATGCGCCGAACCAGTTCATCGGATGAATCGAGCCACGACGTGACCTTCATTTCACCAAACCCGCGATAGAAGGCGAGTTGCACTTCCAGTCCGCCCAGATTATCGGTCGATGTAAACATTTCCGACTGGATCTGGCAGGCCATGTCCCATGTGGGTTCGCGGCTCGCCGTCGCATCCACGGCAAAAAGCAGCCGCCCGCGTTGACCCGCCTTGGGCTGCACCGGCGTTGCCGCGACCTTCTGCAGAAAGGCATCAATATCTGACCGCCCGGACTGACCAGCTGGAAGTTTGGGATCGCGCTCATCGCCTGTCATCGCACGGACCTATCCTGATGCTGCAATGTCCGGGGCCGCCACAACTTCCGGCACCCCCAGAGCGTGCAGCAGATTACGAACCTCCTGCAGGGCTGCGATATGTGACATCGTCAACTCAATTTCAGCCCCTTGTTCGCGAATATCGAGCAGGGTCAGACCCTTGAGGAACAATTCCCGGAAGATCACGCGCTCGCTGAACCCATGGGCCAGGCGAAACCCCAGCCGTGCGGCCAGCGCCTCCAGCGCAACATCCATGTTTCGCTTGTTGCGGGATTCCAGCGCGGCAAGGCGATTGCGCATCACGATCCAGTCGATGGATCCTCCGTCGCGCAGGGCGCGGGACTTCTTCTGCTCCCACACCATTTCCGAATAGCTGCTCAAAGCCAGCACCTTGTTGCTCTCGGGTTCAATATGACCAAGCAGGTCAAGATCGACAAAACTGTCATTCATCGGTGTGACCAGGATATCGGCGAAAGAATGCCCCGCGCGAGAGAGCGGATTGTCGCTGCCGGGCGTGTCGATCACGATCACATCGCATGTCCGGGATACATCATCGATCAGGCGGGCCACCTGCTGCTGCTCGTCCTCGGTGGCCAGCACCCGGTCACGCAGATCACTGCGTTTGAGCGACCGATAGACCGGGTGCGGAAGATCCATTCCGCTCTTCTCGCCATAGGCGACCCGGTTGTCGAAATAACGGGTGAGTGTCCCCTGCCGTGCATCGAGATCAATAGCGCCA
>JAURLR010000064.1 GCA_030831135.1 Alphaproteobacteria bacterium | reverse complement strand
TCTGAGCCTGTCATTGCGCGCGCAGTGACGCAATCCAGTGGATGTGCCGCGTAAGGGCCGCTCTGGATTGCCACGGCGCCTGTGGCGCCTCGCAATGACATGCCTGCGGCGCCTCGCAATGACGCGGGAGAGCCGGTCGAAGAGGCCCGGCATCCGGTTCGTCCGTCGAACAGCGCCCCATTTCCCTCCATGGCGTCGCCGGGCTAATCTCCGGCCAGCAAGTCGAACATTCCTACCGGGGAGAAGCGTGATGGCCCGTACACTCATTCAGGGCGGCTGGGTCGTGTCGATGGACGATGCGATTGGCGATATCCGGGGCGGCGACGTCCTGATCGAAGACGACAGGATCCTGGAGGTCGGCCACGGCATCGATGCCGGGGATGCCGCGGTGATCGACGCGTCCAGCATGATCGTCAGCCCGGGCATGATCAATGTGCACGAACACACCTGGCAGACCGGGGTGCGCGGGACTGTGTCGAACTGGACGATGTTCGAATATTCCCAGCTGATGCATGCGACGGCGGTACCCCATTTCACCCCGGACGATGTGCGGATCGCCAATCTGTGCGGCGCGCTGAACCAGATCCATTCGGGCACCACGACGCTGTTCGACTGGCATCACTGCAACGCGACGACCGACCACACGGATGCCGCGATCGATTCCCTCGAGGAAGCCGGCATTCGCGCGGTCTATGGCCACGGCCAGACCAAGACCGACCCCAAGCCCGGCGAAGCCCCGTTCAACGAGCGGCCCCATTCCCGCGAGCGTGTCGAGCGCCTGCGCAAGGGGCGGCTGTCGTCCGATGACGGGCTGATCACCATGGCCATGTGCATTCAGGGGATCGGGTTTTCGGTCTGGGATTGCATCGAACACGATGTGCGGCTGGCCAAGGATATGGGCCTGCGCTGGTCCAACCACACCGGTGCGCTGGGCATTCCGATGTTCGCCGAGAATGCGGTGCAGAAACTCCACGATCTGGGCCTGCTCGGGCCGGAGGCGGATTTCGTCCATGCCACCAACCTGACCGATGACGAGCTCAAGCTCATCATCGATACCGGCGGGTCGATCACGGTGGCCCCGGAATGCGAGTGCAATTTCGGGCACGGGAACCCGGTGACCGGCCGGGTGCTGGAGCTGGGCGGTACGCCGTCCTTCGGGATCGACCTGGAATCGAACATCTCCGGCGACATGTTCTCGGTTGTCCGGTTCGGCCTGCAACTCGAGCGCGGGATGTACACGGATGCCCGCCCGCGCCCGACCAAGAACATGCCCGAACATCTCAAAACCCGCGTGGCGCTGGAATGGGCGACCATCGGGAATGCCCGCGCCATCGGCATGGAAGACCGGATCGGTTCGCTCACCCCTGGCAAGCAGGCCGATATCATCCTGACCCGTGGTGACGACATCAACACCTGCCCGGTGCATGATCCGGTGCAGACGCTTGTGTTCATGGCAACGCCCTTCAATGTGGACACCGTGCTGATCGCCGGTGAGGTGAAGAAGCGCCACGGCAAGCTGGTCTATCCCGAAGCCGCGCTTCGCCAGAAGCTGCAGGAGCTGACCGCCTCGGGCCAACGCATCCTGGATGCCTCGGGCGCGTTTGCGGACGCGGCGGAGTAGCGGGGGGCACGTCTACTTTCAGGGTCATTGCGAGCCGCCATGCGGCGAAGCAATCCAGTTGTAGGGCCATGCTCACACTGGATTGCCACGTCGGCCTGACGGCCGCCTCGCAATGACGCAGCGTTTAGTGTCCCGCCTTCGCGGGCATGACGAAAACAGAATGAGTAAACTTCGAATGATCCTCCCATGACCCAAAATCGCTGGTCGATGCTCGGCGCGCTGTTTCTGGCGCGCGTGTCGCTGGGGTTCCAGTTCCAGACGGTGGCCTCGGTCGCGCCGCTGCTGGTGATCGATATGGGGCTGAACTTCACCGAAGTGGGCACCCTGATCGGGTTCTTCAGCGCGCTGGGGTTTTTCACCGCGCTGCCGGCAGGCATTGCCGGGAAACGGTTCGGTGAGAAGCGCGCCGTGTTGTTCGGGCTGGGCATGATGACCGTGGGCGGTTTCGTCATGGCGGCGGCGGACACGTTCTGGCTGGCCGGGACGGGGCGCCTGATGGTTGGCGTCGGCGGCGTGGTGATCACCGTCACCATGGTCAAGCTTGTCGGCGATCTCTTCGAGGGGCGCGAGGTCGTGACCGCCATGGCGATCCTGATGAACAGCTGGCCGGTGGGAATCGCGCTGGGTCTCTGGACCCAGGGCGTCATCGCGGAAACCTGGGGCTGGAATGCGGTCTTCCTCGTGGCGGGTCTGGGTTCGCTGGCGGGGCTGTTGCTCGTCGCCTTCGTCTATCGGGCGCCGCCGCGTGAAATTCTGTCCAGTATCGCACCACCGAAGAAAAAATCCCGGATATCCGGGCGCGAGATCAAGCTGATCATTCTCGCCGGGTTGATCTGGACGCTGTTCAATGGCGGCTTTCTGATGGTGATGGCCTTTGGGCCGGCGCTGATGGTGGCGCGGGGCAGCGATGTGGCGCTCTCGGGCCTGCTGATCAGCAATGGCACCATCGCCTATATGATCGCGATCCCGCTGGGTGCGTGGATTTCCGAACGGCTCGCACGCCCGAATCTGGTGATGATCAGCAGTTTTGGCATTGGCGCGCTGGCCGTGGCGTTGGTGCCCTTCGTCGCAGACCCGCTGCCGCTGTTCATCGCGGCGGGCATCTTCATCGGCATTCCCACCGGCAATGTCATGGCGCTGACCGTCGAAGTGCTGCGGCCGGAGAACCGCAACACCGGGACGGGCATTTATTACAGCGTGCATCACATCGGCCTGACGATCATGCCGATTCTTGCAGGCTGGCTGGTCGATGTGACCGGTGACGCCGCCATGCCCATGCTGGTGGGCGGGGCTGCGTCCGGCCTTGCGATTTTCGTGCTCGCCGCCCTGCGTCTCGCCCAGCGGCGGTTGGTTGCCGCACCTTAGAGTGGGGAGGACGGTGTTACCTCAGCATCCTTCGAGACGCTCGCAAGGCTCGCTCCTCAGGATGAGGATGGAACAAAACAATGGCCTCATCCTGAGGAGCCGCCGCAGGCGGCGTCTCGAAGGATG
>JAURLR010000063.1 GCA_030831135.1 Alphaproteobacteria bacterium | reverse complement strand
TGCGCGGCGTGGCGGGCGCCTTCAACCTCCCGCTTCTGGAGATTTGAACATGACAATCCGCTATGGCCTCATCGGTTCTGGAATGATGGGGCAGGAGCATATCCGCAATATCAACCTTCTTGGAGGGTGCGAGGTTGCCGCCGTTGCCGATCCTGATGAGGGGATGCGTGCCCTTTCGGTTCAGACTTCGGGCGGAACGGCCAAACCCTACGCTGACTACAAGGAAATGATATCCAAGGGCGATCTTGATGCCCTTGTGATCGTGTCCCCCAACGACACGCACCATGAGATCCTGATGGACATTCTGGAAACGCCGCTTCCCATTCTCTGTGAAAAGCCTTTGTGCACGACCTCGGGGCATTGCCGCGAGGTTCTGGCCAAGGCCGAGAACCGGGCCGCTCCGGTCTGGGTGGCTATGGAGTATCGCTATATGCCGCCAGTTCAACGCCTTCTTGCCGAGATCGGCAATGGGACGACGGGAACGCCGCGCATGATGGCGATCCGCGAGCACCGGTTTCCGTTCCTGCCCAAGGTGGGCGACTGGAACAGATTCAACGTTCGAACCGGTGGCACGTTGGTCGAAAAATGCTGTCATTTCTGGGATTTGATGCGTCTGACGCTCGAAAGCGATCCGGTGCGGGTTTTTGCCTCGGCGGCGGCCGACGTGAACCACAGTGACGAACGCTATGACGGCAGGACGCCCGACATTATCGACAACGCCTTTGTGACGGTCGAGTTCGAAAACGGCGAGCGGGGTATGCTTGATCTGTGTATGTTTGCCGAAGGTTCCTATTGGCAGGAGGTCATCTCCGTCACCGGCGAAAAGGGCCGTGTCGACGCCAAAGTGCCGGGGCCTGCCCGCTTCTCGCCTGATGGCAAAGAGCGCGCTTCGGAAATCGAAATCTCGCACCGCGCCAGCAAAGAGGTGGTCCGTGAAGAGGTTGAGGTGGATCACAGCATTCTCGCGGCGGGTGATCATCATGGCTCGACCTTCTTTCAGCATCAGCGTTTCAGGGATCTGGTTCAGTCAGGTCGCGGCAGCCCAGAGGTGAGCCTGCATGATGGGCTTTGGTCGGTCATTGTCGGAGAGGCAGCTGAGGAAAGCGCGCGAACCGGACGAGCCATTGATATCCGGGGTGCTGCATGACCGCGTTTGGTGCGCTTGCAGATGGCCGGCCCGTCGAAAGGCTCTGGATATCAGGCGGTGGTCTGACGGCTGATGTGCTGACCTATGGCACGGTCGTTCAGGATTTGCGTCTCGACGGCCACGACAAGCCGCTTGTCTTGGGCTTTCCTGAATTTGCCCCCTATCTCACCCATTCGCCCTATTTCGGCGCAACAGCGGGCCGCTGTGCCAACCGCATTCGCGATGGGCATCTCGAGCTTGCGGGCAAGACCTATCAGCTCGACACAAATTTCCTCGGCAAGCATTCGCTCCACGGCGGCCTTGTCAGCATGGGCAAACGACTGTGGAAGGTCGACAATCATAGCGCCGCCTCGGTCACGTTTGCCATTACCCTCGAAGATGGCGAGATGGGCTATCCCGGGAAACTCGACGCGACGGTGACTTATTCGCTGTTGGCCGGCGGGGTTCTTGATGTCGTGATGCGCGCTCGGACGGATGCGCCGACATTGTGCAACATGGCCCACCACAGTTACTTCAATCTCGGCAGCGATCATGTCGGCTCCTACCTCATGCGTATCGCTGCCGACGCCTATCTGCCGGTCGACGATGAACTGATCCCCACAGGCGAGATCCGTCCGGTTGACGGAACCGGGATGGATTTTCGCGCATACCGGCCCGTCGGCGATGGCCGCCCGATTGACCACAACTTCTGCCTTGCCAAGGCTCGCGGCGCCATTCGGCCAGTGGCATGGCTCGCGGATCAGAAATCCGGCGTCTCGCTCGAGGTTCGTACGACCGAGCCGGGGCTTCAGGTCTATGACGGTTCGCGCGTCAATATCGCCGTCCCCGGCCTTGGTGGCGCCAAGATGGGCGCCTACTGCGGAATAGCCCTCGAGCCGCAGGTCTGGCCTGACGCCAACCACCATCCGGCGTTTCCTCAGGCGGTTCTTTTGCCGGGCGAGGACTACGTCCAGCACGCCCAATACGTTTTTACAAAGGACAACTCATGAGCAATTTCGGCGGCTTCTTGATCGAGGCCAATCTGATCGGCGGCCAATGGGTCGCGGCAGACAATGGCAAATCCATCGCCGTGACAAACCCGGCGACCGGACAGGTGATCGGCCATGTTCCCGACAGTGGCGCCGACGAGACGCGCCGCGCCATCGCTGCGGCCGGTGCTGCGTTCAAGAGCTGGTCGAAATCAGACCTCAGCTTTCGGGTTGGCCTTTTGCACAAGCTGCATGATGCGATCTTGGCCAAGCAAGAGGTGCTCGCCGCCCTTCTCACCGCCGAACAGGGCAAACCCCTTGCCGAAGCGCGTGGCGAGATTGCCATCGGCGCGGCCTATATCCGCTGGTTTGCCGAGGAAATCCGCCGCGCCAAGGGCGAAATTGTCCCCGCTCCGACAGGCGACCGGCGGCTTCTGGTAACGAACCATCCCGTCGGTGTCGTCGGTGCGATCACGCCTTGGAATTTCCCGTCGTCTATGCTCGCGCGGAAGCTGGGGCCAGCGCTTGCCGCGGGCTGCACCGTGGTCGCCAAACCGGCGACGGCAACGCCCTATTCCGGCTTGGCCTGGGGCAAGTTGATCCAAGACGTCGGCTTTCCCGATGGTGTGGTCAATATCCTGACAGGATCGGCCCGCGCCATTGGCGGCGCCATCATGGCAAGCCCGGAAGTGCGGAAAGTGACCTTCACCGGCTCGACCGATGTCGGCAAGACCTTGATCCGGCAATCGGCCGACACCGTGAAGAAACTGTCGATGGAGCTTGGCGGCAATGCGCCCTTCATTGTATTCGACGACGCCGATCTCGATGCGGCGGTCGAAGGCGCGATGATCGCCAAATACCGCAACATGGGGCAGACCTGCGTTTGTACCAACCGGTTCTATGTTCAGGCAGGGATCCATGATGCCTTTGTCGAAAGGCTCAAGGCCGCGACCGCTGCACTTGTCGTCGGCAACGGGGCCGAGCCCGGTGTGCAGCAAGGGCCGCTGATCGACGAGGCTGCTGTCGAGAAGGTTGAATCTATGATCGCCGATGCAGTCGCAAAGGGCGGGCAGGTCGTTCAAGGAGGGCGGCGGCACGGCAATGGAAGTACATTCTTTGAACCGACAGTCATCACCGGCGCCACCTTGGCCATGCAGTTTGCAACTGACGAGATATTCGGCCCGCTATCGGCTGTATTCAAATTCTCGACCGAAGAAGAGGCTATCGCTGCCGCCAACGCGACCGAATACGGCCTTGCCGCCTATGCCTATACGCGCGATCTAGGGAGGGCATTCCGGCTTAATGACGGGTTGGAATATGGCCTTATCGGCATCAATTCGGGCCTGATCACCACGGTCGAGGCGCCGTTTGGTGGCCTGAAAGAAAGCGGAATGGGCAAGGAAGGCGGAAGTCAGGGCCTCGAGGATTACCTCTCGACCAAATACGTTTGTCTGGCGGGGCTCAAAGCATGATCCTTATCACCGAATTCATGGATGAAAGTGAAGTGGCGCGGCTGAGCGCCGCGCATCCGACAACCTACACGCCCGACTTGGCCGACCGTCAGGCCGAAATCCCGGCCCTGATGGACGGGGTTCGGGCTCTTGTTGTCCGCAACCGGACAAAGGTTACCGCAGCCCTGATCGCCGCCGCGCCTGATCTGCGGGTCGTAGGGCGACTTGGGGTCGGCCTCGACAATATCGATCTCGACGCCTGCCGCGGGTCGGCGGTCGAGGTTATCCCTGCGACAGGGGCCAACACGCTA
>JAURLR010000062.1 GCA_030831135.1 Alphaproteobacteria bacterium | reverse complement strand
TGCATATCCTGGAAAACTATCCGCGCGACGAGTTGCTGCAGATCGAAGATGACAAACTGCTCGAACATGCGTTGGGAATTCTGCATCTGCAGGAACGTCAGCGCACCGCGTTGTTTGTGCGCGAGGATCCTTTCCAGCGGTACATCACCGGACTCGTTTTCGTCCCGCGTGACCGCTACGACACAAACCTGCGGATCAAACTGGCGGGCATTCTGGAGGACGCCTTTGACGGCAGCCTCTCGGCGTTTTATCCGGAATTCGGCACGGACTCCGTTTTGGCCCAGGTCCTGTTTGTCATCAAGACCGGGCCGGATGGTATTCCACGCTATGATCTCGAAGAGATCGAGTTGGCGCTGCGTGAGGCGACCCGCTCCTGGGAAGACCGGCTGCGCGATGCTCTGATCGAGGCGCGCGGCGAAGAATACGGGCTGGTCATGTTCCAGCGCTATGGGCAGGCGTTCACGGCTTCCTATCGTGACCGATACGACCCCGAAGACGGTGTGTTCGACATTGACCTGATCGATGCCGCGCGTGTCTCGGATGGACTGGAACTGAACCTCTATCGTGCGGCGGACGCACCGGAAAACTCGGTACAACTCAAACTCTACAGTGCCGGCGACCCGCTCCCGCTCTCCGATGTCATTCCGATGCTCGAGAATATGGGGCTGAAAGTCATTGGTGAGGAGCCGTTCGAGGTCGATTACCTGTATGGCGAGACCCACGGCGAAATCTGGGTGCACGACTTTGCGATGGAATCGCGTTCGGGTGCGGCGATCGACCTGAAGGCCGTGCGCGCCCCGTTCCATGAATGTTTTGCGCGCGTCTTTGAAGGCCGTGTGGCCGATGACGGTTTCAACAAGCTGGTGCTTGGCGCCGGGCTGGCGTGGCGCGAAATTCTGGTGCTGCGCGCCTATTGCAAGTTCCTGCTGCAGAGCCGAATTCCGTTCTCGCAAAGCTATATGGAAGAAACTCTCGCCAAAAATCCGAAGCTGGCCGGCATGATTGTCGCGCTGTTTTTCACGCGTTTCGATCCGGCCGTTGCGGGAACGCCGGCCGGGAAACGCCGGGCGAGCAAATTGCGCAAGCAGATCGCCGAGGGCCTGGATGCCGTTGTGAATCTGGATGAAGACCGGATCATTCGCAGGTTTGCCAATGCGGTCGAATCCACATTGCGCACCAATTTCTTCATGACCGATGACGATGGTGAGCTGAAGCCTTACGCCTCGTTCAAGATCGACAGCAAGACGGTGGAAGACCTGCCCGAGCCGCGCCCGATGAAGGAAGTCTTTGTCTACAGTCCGCGCATGGAAGGCTGCCATCTGCGCGGCGGTGATGTGGCGCGTGGCGGGATTCGCTGGTCTGACCGGCGTGAAGATTTCCGGACAGAGATTCTGGGCCTGCAGAAGGCGCAGACCGTGAAAAACGCTGTTATCGTGCCGGTCGGTGCCAAGGGCGGATTCGTGTGCAAATCCTTGCCCGAACCGACGGGTGACCCACAGCATGACCGTCAGGCCACCCAGGAAGAGGTGATTGCCTGTTACTCCACGCTCATCCGGGGGCTGCTCGATATCACCGACAATCTTGTCGATGGTGCACTGGTGCCGCCGTCTGGAGTCGTGCGTTGCGACGGCGACGATCCCTATCTGGTGGTGGCGGCCGACAAAGGCACAGCCACCTTCTCCGATATCGCGAATGGCATCAGTCAGGAATACGGGTTCTGGCTCGGGGATGCTTTCGCCTCGGGTGGCTCGGCGGGTTACGACCACAAGAAGATGGGCATCACGGCCAAGGGTGCCTGGGAATCCGTCAAACGTCATTTCCGGGAATTCGGCCACGACACCCAGAGCGAAGACTTCACGGTCGCAGGTGTCGGCGATATGTCGGGTGATGTTTTCGGCAACGGGATGTTGCTCTCGAAACACATCAAGCTGGTCGCTGCCTTCAACCACCTGCATATCTTCCTCGACCCTGATCCGGACCCGGCCAGAAGTTTTGCCGAACGCAAACGGTTGTTTGCTCTGCCCCGATCAAGCTGGACCGATTACGAGACCAAGCTGATCTCGAACGGTGGCGGGATTTTTGATCGCAAGGCCAAGTCGATCAAACTTTCATCGGAGGTCAAGTCGGCGCTGGGCATCAGCCGCGACAGCATGACGCCGAATGAGTTGATTCAGGCGATTCTCGTGGCCCGGGTCGATCTGCTGTGGTTTGGCGGTATTGGCACCTATATCAAGTCGTCGGATGAAACCCATGCCGATGCCGATGACCGGTCCAACGATCCCGTCCGCGTCGATGCCGAGACGCTGAAATGCCAGGTCATCGGCGAAGGTGCCAATCTTGGCCTCACCCAGCTGGGGCGTATCGAATACGCCCGTCACGGGGGACGTCTGAACACCGACTTCATCGACAATTCGGCCGGCGTGGATTGTTCGGACCATGAGGTGAACATCAAGATCGCCCTCGATGATGTAGTTTCGAGCGGGACGATGAACCTACCGCAACGCGATGCGCTGCTGGTGAAGATGACCGACGAGGTCGCAAGGCTGGTCCTCAACGACAATTATCAGCAGACCCAGACGATTTCCAAGGCCGAGCGCCGCGCGGTCGAACAGCTTGAGTCCCAGTGGCGGGTGATGCACGCGCTCGAACGGCGCGGGTTGCTGGACCGTGCAATCGAACGCCTGCCCGATGACGAAGAGATGGCGGATCTGCAGGCCGATGATCTCGGCCTCACCCGCCCGGAATACGCGGTGCTGTTCTCCCATTCGAAGATCGCGCTGTATGGCGACCTGTTGCCCACCGCGGTCCCCGATGATCCCTATCTGATGCAGGATCTGGCGCGTTACTTCCCGAAGCCGCTGCGGGAAAAGTTTGCCGAACAGGTCGCGCGCCATCGTCTGCGCCGGGAAATCGTGGCAACCTATGTGACCAACTCACTGGTCAATCGCGTGGGTGCGACATTTGTGCAGGACCTGCAGGAACGCTCCGGCGCAGCGCCCGACGACATTGCCCGGGCTTATGTGATTGCCCGGGATGCTTTTGATCTGCGTCCGGTCTGGCGGGATATCGAAGTGCTTGATCTGAAGGTGGATGCGGCGGTCCAGATGGACATGGCCCATGAACTGGAAATGCTGGTTGAGCGCATGACGATCTGGTTCCTGAACAATGCCCGGCGCCCGCTCGATATTGCGAGCACGATTGAACGCTATGCCCCGGGGATACGTGAACTTGTCGACAATCTGCCCGAGATCGTGGCCGAGGCAGACAGAGCCGGGATCGAAGCGCAGACCCGGCGGCTGGTCGAGCTGAAGGTTCCCAAGGCGCTCGCGCGCAAGGTTGCGAGCCTGCAGGTCCTTGCTGCGGGTGGTGACGTGATTCAGATCGCGCGCGAGTCCAGCGTCCCGGTTCTCGATACGGGCCGGGTCTATTTCGATCTGGGTTCACGGCTTGGCATCGACTGGTTGCGCAATACGGCGCGCGCGGTCGAGCCAACCTCGGATTGGGAGCGTCTTGCCATCGAATCCATCATCGATGACAGCTATAGCCATCAATCGGGCCTCACCAATCACGTGCTCGATGTAGCCGGTGGCGGCAAGCTCGGGTCGAAAGCAGCTGAAGGTGTGATCTCGACATGGATCGAGTCCCGGAACGGTGCCGTCCAGCGCACAGTGCAGTTGCTCGACACGCTGCGCGAAAGCGAGACGGTTGATCTGGCGATGCTGACGGTGGCCAACGGCCAGTTGCGGAGTCTGCTCACCCAGTAATCGGGTTTGCCCGCATGGCATGATTCGGTCCGCTGGGTTAAGAATCGGGGCCGGCGAACTCTGCCGGTGGTCTTGATCGGATTTCTGGTGAGCCAGAACACGTCCTCTTCGGTTGGCAACCTTGCGGTTCTCGCCGCGCTTGCTGCGTGTCTGTCGACAGCGCTTGGCGGAACGGCGTTTGTCGCGATCCGCTTTCTGGTGAGCGAGACCGAGCCGGTGACGATTGCCTTTCTGCGCAATTTCGTGGCCGCTGTGGTTCTGACCGGCGTCGCCCTTGTGGTGATACGGCGTTGGCCGACGCCGCGTGAGTTTCTGGTGATGGGCGCCATGGGCGCGTTGTTCTTTGGCGGGCTTCAGTTCATATTTTCCAATGCCTTGACCTTCACCACGTCGTCGCGTGGCGCGCTGGCCTATACGACGGCACCCTTCATGACGCTGCTGATCGCGGCGGCCTTTGGCGTCGAGAAACCGACCCGCCAGAAACTGTTTGGCATTGTTATCGCGACGCTGGGTGTGGTGGTCGCGCTGGGCCAGAACGCAGGTGCGCCGCCCGATGCCTGGATCGGGGACAGCCTGATCCTTGTGGGGGCGCTGATCACGGCGGTCTATGGTGTCTGGTCCAACCGCGCCCTGCAACGGCACTCGCCGCTTGTGGCGGTGGTGACCGGTGTCGTGCCCGGATCATTCCTGCTGTTTCTTTTTGCGCTGGCGACCGATGCGCCGACCTTCGCGCCGGATCTTTCGCCGGTCGGTTGGGCGGCGATGGCCTATCTGGGAATCGGGGCTGCGGTGATCTCCTATACGCTCTGGCTCTGGGCGCTCCGCCATACAACGCCGACCCTCGTGGCCGTCGCCTTGCCCATGAACCCGCTGATGGCCCTGCTCTGGGGTGCGGTCCTGCTGGGTGAGGAGGTCACGGTTGAAATGCTTGCGGGCTTTGCGCTGGTCATCATCGGAATCGCGATCACCAATTGGCGGCGACGCAGCAAGGCAACACCGGTATGAGTGCGACCCCCGTCACCTCAAGCCGACTGGCCTTTCTGGCTGCGATTGCGGCCGTGGTGGCGCCGTTTGCTGCGGGGACCACCCTGGGTGCCATCCGGTTCGTGTCTGCCGATCTCGATCCGCTGGTGATTACCATTCTGCGGCTGGGTATCGGTGCGCTGGTGCTGCTGCCGCTTGCGCTGCTGTTTGCGCGCGGCTGGCCGCGGGGGCGTGACTTCTGGATCCTGATCGGGTTCGGGGTTCTGATGTTCGGGTTCAGCCAATGGATGGTGTCAGCTTCGCTGACGTATACCTCGGCGGCGCGCGGCGGAATTCTTGCGTCCACGGTACCCTTCATGACGCTGGCCCTTGCGGCGGCGTTGCGGGCAGAGCAGCTGACCTGGATGAAGGTATGCGGTGTTGCCATTGCCACATGCGGTGTGGGGCTGGCGCTCTGGCAGGATGCGAGCGCGGTTCCCGGCGGGTGGCGGGGCGATCTGTTCATGATCGCGGCTTCGGCGGTGCTCTCGGTCTACAACGTGGCCACGCGCAAGGTGATCCGTCGCTATCCGCCGCTGATCTTCGTCGTCTGCAATCTGGTGCCCGGTGCCTTGATGCTGGGGGTGATCGGTGCCGTCAGCGGCGCGTCCTTCGCCGCCATCAACCTGTCATCGGAAAGCCTTCTGGCGATCCTCTATATCGGGGTCATCGGCAGTGCGTTTACCTATTTCCTTTGGCTCTGGGCGCTGCGTCACACGACCCCGACCCGGGTTGCCATCGGGTTGACCATGAACCCGGTCGGCGCACTCGTGGCCGCAGCGATCATTCTGGATGAAACCATCACGACCGGGGTCTGGGTGGGGCTCGCCTGTATCGCAGGCGGGATATTGCTGACAAACTGGCGGCTGCGTGATGCCGCGCCGCGAGAGACCGCCGATGTCCGTTGATCCGCATATCGAAACACAGAAGCCACGCATGAACCGGCGCGCGGTCTGGTCGTGGTGCGGGTTCGACTGGGCAAATTCACCGTTTCCCGCGGTGATTCTGACCTTCGTGATCCCCGCCTATTTTACCCAGGCGGTGATCAAGGATCCGGCACAGGCCGCGTCCCTTTGGGCGGTGATGACGGGCATTGCCGCGCTGGCGATTGCGGTGCTGAGCCCGGTCCTCGGCGCGATCGCCGATCAGGGCCGCGCGCGCAAACCCTGGCTGGCCCTGTTCACGGTCATCATGGCGGCCGGGTCGCTACTGCTGTGGTTCGTGAAGCCGGATGCGTCCGACGCGATGCTCCTGCTGGTGCTGGTGGGTGTGACCGTGGTCGCCTTCGAACTCTCAATGGTGTTTTACAACGCCCTGTTGCCGAGCATCGTTCCGTCCAACTGGTTGGGCCGCATTTCGGGTTGGGCCTGGGGTCTGGGTTATATCGGGGGCGTCGGCGGTCTGCTGCTGGTGTTGTTCGTTTTCGTGCAGGCCGACCCGGTACCCTTCGGCCTCGACAATAGTGCTGACACACTCGAGAACGTGCGAATGGCCGGACCGGTTGTGGCTATCTGGCTGCTGGTCTTCTGCCTGCCGCTCTTCATCTGGACCCCGGACCCGCGCGGCCGGGGGCTGCCGATGGGGGCGGCCGTCCGAACCGGTCTGGTGGAAATCCGGAACACCCTGCGTAACCTGCGTCAGTATCCCCAGCTCTGGCGCTACCTGCTGGCCCGTATGCTGTTCACCGATGGATTGAACACCCTGTTTGCCTTCGGGGGCGTGTTTGCGGCGGGAACCTTCGGCATGCCCGTGGCCGAAGTCATCATGTTCGGTCTGATCCTCAACATCACGGCTGGTGCCGGTGCCTTTGCCTTTGGCTGGGTCGATGACCGGATTGGTGCCAAGCGCACGATCCTGATCGGGATCATTGGGATTGTCATGATCGGGATTCCACTGCTTCTCGTGGAATCGAAACTCGCCTTCATCATTCTCGGGGCGATGCTGGGTATCTTCTTCGGCCCGGTTCAGGCGGCCAGCCGCTCGCTGATGGCGCGGATCATCCCGCCGGGGACCGAAAGCGAGATGTTCGGTCTTTACGCTTTATCGGGCAAGGCCACCGCGTTCCTCGGCCCTTGGGCCGTCGCGATTGTCACAACGGCAACCGGGAGCCAGCGCTGGGGCATGGCAACCGTCCTGCCATTCATGATCGTCGGGGGCCTGCTGCTCTGGCGTACCGTGCGGGAGGTGCCGCCGGAAAAGTAATGCGCATCACGCATCCTTCGAGACGGCGCTTTGCGCCTCCTCAGGATGAGGATATGGGGTTTCCTGCAGCCTCATCCTGAGTAGGGCCGCAGGCCCGTCTCGAAGGATGCTGTGTGTGCGCCTCAGCTTGCCAGCTTGACGGCGGTACCCGAAGCGACAACCATCAGCATGGAGCCGCTGTCACCCACCACTTCGTAATCCAGTGACAGGCCGATGATCGCATCGGCACCCCGGGCGGCGGCGTCGGCCTCGATATGTTCGAGCGCGGCTTCGCGGGCTGAAACCAGCACCTTTTCGTAGCTGCCAGAACGGCCGCCGACCACGTCGCGGACCGAGGCGAACATGTCGCGCACGATGTTGGCCCCGACAATGGCTTCCCCCGCGCAGATTCCCAGATATTCGGCGACGCCGCGCCCTTCGACATGGCCTGTGGTGGTGATGATCATGCTGCTCTCCTGTGTGTCCCGAGCGGGTTTCTAGTGCCGGAAGTGGCGCATCCCGGTGAAGACCATGGCAATACCCGCTTCATCGGCGGCGGCGATCACCTCGTCGTCCCGCACAGAACCACCGGGCTGGATGACGGCGGTGGCACCGGCCTCGATGGTGGTCAGCAGTCCGTCGGCGAAAGGGAAGAAGGCGTCCGATGCCGCGACCGAGCCCTTTGTCAGGGGTTCGGATTCTCCGGCAGCCTCGGCGGCTTCCTTCGATTTGTGCGCCGCGATCCGGGCGGCATCCACGCGGCTCATCTGCCCCGCTCCGATGCCCACGGTCGCGCCGTTTTTGGTATAGACGATGGTGTTGGATTTCACGTGCTTGCCGATGGTGAAGGCCAGCAGCATGTCAGCGATTTCCTGTTCGCTGGGCTGGCGCTTGGTCACCACTTTCAGGTCCGCAGCGGTGATGTGACCTGAATCGCGGTCCTGCACCAGAAATCCGCCCGCCAGCGGCTTGATATAGCGGCCCGTGGCGCGGGGATCGGGCATCTCGCCGGTCAGAAGCAGGCGCAGGTTTTCCTTGGCGGCGAAAACCGCCCGGGCATCGGCGTCGGCATCCGGGGCAATCACGACTTCGGTGAAAATTTCCGTGATCGCTTCGGCAAGCGGGCCGGTCAGGGTCCGGTTGGCGGCAACAATCCCGCCAAAGGCGCTGACCGGGTCGCATTTCCGCGCGGCACGATAGGCGGCCACCAGATCGTCGGCGGTGGCAACGCCGCAGGGGTTGGCATGCTTGATGATCGCGATGGCGGGAAGCTCGAACTCGGCGGCGAGTTCGAACGCCGCGTCGGCATCGCCCAGATTGTTGTAACTCAGCTCCTTGCCCTGAACCTGTTCGGCCTGGGCGACACCGGGGCGCGCGGGGCCATCGATATAAAGCGCGGCAGCCTGATGTGGGTTCTCGCCATACCGCAGTATGGCGGCGCGCTTTCCGGATGTGACATGGGTTTCCGGGAAATCCTCCCCCAGCTCGCCCGACAGCCAGGCCGTGATTGCACCGTCATAGGCGGCGGTGCGGGCATAGGCCTTGGCCGCAAGGCGGCGGCGCAGATCGGCGGACAGCTTGCCATTGTTGGCATCGAGCGCAGCGATGATCTCGTCATAATCCGAGGGGTCAGTGACCACGGCCACATGGGCATGGTTCTTGGCGGCGGCCCGGATCATAGCGGGTCCGCCAATATCGATGTTTTCCACGCAATCGTCATAGCCCGCGCCCGACGCGACCGTGGCTTCAAACGGATAGAGATTGATCACGATCAGATCGATGGCCCCGATGTCATGGGTCTGCATGGCGGCTTGATCTTCGGGGTTGTCACGCCGGGCGAGAATACCGCCATGGATCTTGGGGTGCAGGGTCTTGACCCGACCATCCATGATCTCGGGGAAGCCGGTGTGGTCGGCCACCTCCGTGACGGGAACATCAGCATCCGCCAGTGCCCGTGCGGAGCCGCCGGTCGAGAGAATTTCGATGTTGTGGCGGGCAAGGGCGGCGCCAAGATCGGTCAGGGCGGACTTGTCGGAAACGGAGATGATTGCGCGCGTGATCTGCGCGTCGGAAGTGTTGGGCACCGGTGGGGTATTCCTTTGCAAGCTTCGGGGTGGGGTTCGTTCCAGGCCAGGGACGGAACCTATTTGGCGGCGATGGGTTTGGGGTTGGGCGTATCAGAATGAAATTCGGGAACAAGTTGACCAAGCTGGTCACGGCAGGCGCTGTTGTTGCCGTCGCGCGCGGCCTGCCACAGCGCATCGATGGCGCGTTCGAGTACCGCACGATCGGCTACCCGGGGTGTGGCCAGCTGGATCGACGCATTGTCGGTCGGTGACAGGCTTTCCGCGTCGTGGAACAGTTCTTCGTAGAGCTTTTCACCGGACCGCAGGCCGACGAACTCGATCCCGACATCTTCATAGGGCCGCTTGCCGGCGAGCCGGATCATCTGCTCGGCCAGATCAACGATGCGGACGGGTTCCCCCATGTCCAGAACGAAGATGCCGCCGGGCTCCTCGGCACCCAGTGTCGAGGCCTGGAGGACAAGCTCAACGGCTTCGCGCGTGGTCATGAAGTACCGCGTGATGTCACGATGGGTCACGGTGAGCGGGCCACCGGCGGCAAGTTGACGTTCGAACAGGGGCACCACCGATCCCGTCGAGCCCAGCACATTGCCGAAGCGCACGGTCAGGAACCGGCATTCGCCCTCGCCGCGTGCCCGGTCGAGCGCCTGGCAATAGCTTTCTGCCACGCGCTTGGTGGCCCCCATGGCACTGCTGGGATTGACCGCCTTGTCTGTGGAGATCAGGACCATCTTTCGGGCCCCGGTTTCGCGGCACAGATCGGCCACGATCCGCGATCCGCCGATATTGGTCAGCACGCCTTCGGCGACATGGGTCTCGACGATCGGCACATGCTTGAGGGCGGCGGCATGGAAGACCAGATCGGGCTGCGCATCGGCAAAGACCGCGCGCATGGCCGTCTTGTCCCGCACATCGGCAAGGTGGGGATGGTGCTCAGGGCTGTCGGGTTTCTCGCCGACCTCAAGATCGATCGAATAGAGATTGAACTCAGAATTGTCGACGAGGTCGAGCCGGGCGGGTTCAAGAGCGGCAATCTGGCGGACCAGTTCGCTCCCGATGGTGCCGCCCGCACCAGTGACAAGGACCCGGCTACCCTTGATAAGTGCTTCCATGGCGGGACGATCGAGCACGGCCTGCGGGCGTCCCAGCAGGTCCTCGACGGCGACCGGTTTGACCTCGATGGCGTCTCCGATCCCGGACTGGAGTTCGGTCAGGCGCGGCAGGCGGGCCATGGACATGCCATGGGTTTCGGCGAGATCGAGCAGGTGGCGCATGAAGACGGGATCGAGACCCCGCCGCGTGACGATGAGCCGCTGCGGACTTTCGGCGCGCAGGGCCAGCCGCCGCATCACGCTTGCCAGATCATCGGGCTTGCCCAGCACGGGCACATTCCGGATGTGCTGGCCGATCCGGCGGCCTTTTTCGTCAAGGATACCCACCACCCGGTAGGCAGCGCCCGGCTGCCGGTCGAGGTCGCGGATAAAGGCTTCGGCCTCATCACCCGCACCCACCAGAAGAACCTGTACGCCCGGCTTGCCGCTGGGGTCGGCGGTCAGTGAAAAATGACGGTCCTTGATCAGGCGGTAGAGGAAACGCGGGCCGCCCAGCAACGTCATCAGGACAAACCAGTTGATGATCGGCAGGGAGCGCGGCAGGAACTCGGCGCGGGATGTGATGAACAGGATCGGAACAAAGATCAGGACCGCAAGGCTCACCGCCTTGGTGATCTGGATCAGATCGTTCATCGACGCATAGCGCCAGATGCCGCGATAAAGCCCCATGGGCCAGAACACGCAGGCGGCTACAACACCGAACAGGATCGTGCTCTGAACAACGAATTCGGTGGGAACCGTGTCGATGGATGACCCCATGCGCAGCCACAGGGAGAGCGGCAGGGACAACGACGCCATGAAGATGTCGTGTCCGTAAGCGATTTTCGCCCGGCCCAGAGGTAGTTTTGCGCGCATTCGCGATCGTCCCGTTGGATCGCCCGCTTATACCACTAAGCGGGCGTCGACAAAGCCCCGGAACGCCTCAATCCGATGTTGTGGAGGCCTGCGCGGGGCGTTTCATCCACAGAAGCAGGATTGTCACCAGCGCGCCGGCCACGAGCACGGCAAGCCATGATCCGAGACCCTGCACCGCAGTATTCGTGCTGAGCACGGCGAGGCCGATCAGGGCAATGTTGGTCGCGCCGACCGCGCGGCTGACCTGATTGTGGCTTCGCCCGTTCTGAACCGCTTTCTGGTAGTAGTGTTCGCGGTGCGCCTGCCAGATTTTTTCGCCCCGCTGCAGGCGGCGAAGCAGGGTGAGGGTGGCGTCGACAAGATAGTAGAGCGGCAGAATGATTGCGGCCTGAAGATCACCGGCAGCCGCAAGGGACAGCAGCAACCAGCCCAGCAGGTATCCCAGCGGGATGCTGCCTATATCGCCCAGGAAAAT
>JAURLR010000061.1 GCA_030831135.1 Alphaproteobacteria bacterium | reverse complement strand
GCACCAGCGTGGGCACGACTCCGTTTGGATTGAGCTTCAGATACTCAGGAGTGAGGTGGTCACCCGTTGCAAAGTGCAATTCGTGGCTGTCCCACTCGATGCCCTTCTCGGCCAGACAAATCCGCACCTTCTGGCTGCACGTTGAATGACCCGAATGATAAAGCTCAAGCGCCATCGCTTATTCCTCCCGACAAATTGAACCGCGCGATCTGGATGTCGCTCTTAAGCTGGTTATACCAAGACGGTTCCGCCACGTCCCTGTCACAAAACAAGTACCAGCCATGACCCGATCATATCTGAAACAAATTATCCTCCCGCTGCTCATCGCGTGGGTTACACCGTTGAGTGCAAGCGCGGGCGAAATCGACCTGACCGACTGGCCTGCCCTTGAGACGGTGAACACTGCGCGCGGGGAAGCGATCACCTATCCCAGCCACAGCCCGTTCACATTGTGGGAGGTCGGCAAGGGTGATGCGCTCGATCCTCCCACCGACGCACGAGCCATTCTGTTCATGCCCGACGAGGCCAGCACCGAGAAACCCGTCCCGGCTGTCGTGCTGCTGCACGGTGCGGCCGGCGTTCTGGGTTCGCGCGAGCTGACCTATGGCGCGCAATTTGCCAAAATGGGCGTGGCCGCCCTTGTGGTCGACGCTTTCGGGGCCCGTCGCGACCGGGCCACCGGCTTCATCGATCGGCTGTTACAGGTCACCGAGACCATGCTGATCGCGGATGCCTATGCCGGGCTTCGGCATCTCGATTCCCTGCCCGAAATTGATGCCAACCGGGTTGCCCTGATGGGGTTTTCCTATGGCGGCTTGTCCACCATGCTGGCCGCGTTTGAACAGGCCGCCGAAGCCCTGAGCCCAGAGGGCCTGCGGTTTGCCGCCCATGTGTCGTTCTACGGGCCATGTCTGGCGCGGTTCGACAACACCCGCGCGACCGGCGCGCCAGTCCTTCTGCTGGCAGGCTCGCAGGATGCCATCGTCGACCCATCGCGATGCAACGAGGTTGTGGAGGATCTGCGCCTGGGCGGCACGGAAGCGGAATTCATTGTCTATGACGGGGCCTACCACCAGTGGGACGGCCGGTTTGCCGGCCCCCGCACCATCGGCCGCAATCTCGCGCCCTGTGAGCTCAATGTGAATGAACGTGGTGTGGTCCGCGACACCCTCACCTTGTTGCCAATGTCGGGACCATTTCTGCGCAAGGTTATCCTCGGGATTTGCGTGGGCAGTGAGGGCTACCTGATTGGCCGCGACGATGCGGTGCGGAACCGGTCCAACCAGCAAGTCGGAAATTTTCTGATGCGTGCGTTCAACGGCAAGAACTAAAGCGCGCGCGCGGCAACCACATAGATCGGATCGCTGCGCCCGCCGTCGGGCGACAAATCCTCGTAAACCGGTTCATCAAAACCGTTGGTCTGCCGGAAGTAGGTCGCGACGAGCCCGATATGGCCGGGATCATCGAGCGCGCTCCAGATCGCAACCGCCTTGGTCGGGAAACAGCGATTGGAGAAGCTGACAGCGCAGATGCCGCCGGGTCGCAGAACCCGGGAGATATCTGCAAACACCTCGAGCGGGCGGGTCAGATACTGCACCGAAAGGGCAATCAGGCAGGCATCGAAACTCTGATCCGCCAGTGGCAGGACAGGCTCGGCGTTGAGGTTGTGTAAGCGATACGCGGTCAGCTGCGGATTGGCGGCAAGCTCGGCTTCGTTCATTCCCAATCCCGTGACCCCCGCACAGCCATGATCTTCGGGCAGATGAGAGACCCAGCTCGACATCAGGTCCAGGACTTGGCCTCCGGCGGGCAGAACCCGTTGGTAATAAGCGGTCAGGGCATCCCGAGCGGGCTGGTCGAGATGATGTACCAGCCGTTCCTGAGCATAGAAAGCCGCATCATCGGCATCGTCACGCCGTGCGAAATGCGCGCGCTCCAACTTCGGGGCATTCTCCGTCACCTCAGAACCCGCGCGCCGCGCCGTCACTGCGCGGATCGAACCCGGCTTCAATCATCCCGTCCGGACGCCGCAGCAGCGCACCGGCATGGCCCATCAGGTCACTGAAGGCCTCGACGACCTCAACATCCTGTCCGGCGTGACGGAGCGCATCGATCACGGCGTCAGGGAATCGGGATTCGATCTTGAGATTGGTGCTGTCGCTGCCCCATGTCCGGCCGAGCAGCCAGCGCGGGGCCGTGATCGCGGCCTGTACCGGCTGGCCGTATCGTACAATGCGGTTGAACACCGCCGCCTGGGTCTGGGGCTGCCCTTCGCCGCCCATGGTCCCGTAGGACAGCACGCGCCCGTCATCGAGCCGCGCCATGGCCGGGTTGAGCGTGTGGAAGGGTTTGCGCCCCGGCTGCAAGGGATTGAGCGCATCGGGATCGAGCGCGAAGCTCGCGCCGCGATTCTGCCAGGTGATACCGGTCTCGGGCAAAACGACACCCGATCCGAATTCCCAGTAAACGCTCTGGATGAAACTGACCGCATTGCCATCCCCGTCGATGGCACCCAGCCAGACGGTATCACTGTCGGTCCCGCCCCGTTTCCAGTCCAGGGCCTTGTGCGGATCAATACCCGCAGCCAGTCCGGCGACGACCTCCTCCGTCAGAAAGGATTCCGGGGGCGCAGCCATGAAGGCTTCATCGGTCACATAGCGGTCGCGGATGGCAAAGGCCTGCTTGCTCGCCTCCACAAGCAGATGCACGAAATCAAACCCGTCGGCTTCCGCGCAGGTCATCTTCTCGAAAGCACCGAGAATGAGCAGCGAGGCCAGTCCCTGGGTCGGTGGCCGCATATTGTAGACCGAGGCATCGCCCACGCGCAGGGAGAGCGGCGTCACGGCCCGGGCCTTGTGGGCGGCCAGATCCGATCCATGCACCGGGCTGCCCACGGCCGACAGGTCCGCCGCGATCATGCGTGCGAGATCACCACGATAGAAGTCGTCGGTGCCCGCCCGGCCAATCTGCTCGAGGGTCGCGGCCAGACGGGGCTGGCGAAATACATCGCCAATCTCGGGCATCTCGCCATCCGGCGTGTAGACTTCCGCAAAACCCGTTGCCTCTCCCATTTCGGGAAGTTTCGCGATGGTGTTGGCGACCTGGCCTTGGGTGACGGCCACACCATCACGGGCATAGGCCACGGCGTCCGCGACCAGCCGGTCGAGCGGCAGGCGCCCGCCCCAGCTTTCCGAAATTTCCTTTGCCAGCCCCCAGCCCGAAACCGTCCCGGCCACTGTCAGCGCCGCGAGCGGTCCACGCGGGGGGACAGCGTCGAGGCCAGCTTCGCGGTATCGCGCAATCGTTGCACCCGTTCCCGCCGCACCGCAGGCATCGATGGCAATCGGGTCCCCGTTGGCCGGCGAAATCACCCAGAATCCGTCGCCTCCGATGGAATTCATATGCGGGTACACAACCGCGATCGAGGCAGCGGCGGCGATCATCGCTTCCAGCGCGTTCCCGCCTTCACGCAGCACAGCCAGCCCGGATTCAGCAGCCAGGTGATGCGGCGCGACGACCATACCGTTACTTGCAAAGGTGGATTTCAGCATCGTATTGAACCCTCAAACACTTCAGGCGGCACCGGCATGGCACCGCCTGATCATGAACAAATAGCCGACGAGACCCGCACTAGACCACAAAGGGCGGATATTCGAAGCCGTCCTCGACCGGAATCCGGACCGTGTTGATGAACCGTGCAAGCATTCCGTAATAGCCGATCATCACCGTCAGATCGACAAAGCCGTCCGTCCCGAAGGTGTCCTTGAGATCGGCAACCATTTCATCGCTGACCTCATCGTTTCGCGTCAGGACGCGCGCATACCGGGTGGCGAGACCCACCGCGCCGGGTTCGGCCTCGATCTCGGGTGTGCCGATTTTCTGCAGCAGGTCCGGACTCGCGCCGACCCGAGCGGCCACCGCCTGATGATGGGCCCATTCATAAGTGCAGCGGAGTTCCTGCGCGACGGTCAAAATCACGTATTCGCGCAAGGCATCGTCGAACTCGGTCTCGTAGCGCACATAGGCACCAACCGGGCAAACCGCCGCCATCGCCCCGCCGCTGTTCGCGAGCAACGCAAAGACGTTGGGCATGACGTCCATGCCGCGCGTGCGCAACACCTCATCATAGGAACTCTGATATTTCGGCGGGCAGTCTTCCCGCTCGACGCGTTGCAGGCGCGCGCCTGGCAATTCATTCGACACAGACTTGTCCTTTCTCCACTTCCTCAGCCGGGCATTCCGGCGCGAGATCGATAACCCGAGCAGAAAACACCTTCAGCCCGGACACGTCAACGGCGCCTGCCCGGACAACACATATGCCCTGAAATCCTTGGTGAGCGCGCCCTAGCCCATCCGATTCTGATTGAAAACGCGATCCGGCACCCAATATTGGGGATGCAGCAACAGAAAGGGAGCACATGAACAGCACCTGGAACATCCGACCCGGCTGGAGCCCTGTGACGATCGGCATCATGGTCGTCGGCTTCGTCATCGCCTGGCCCCTCGGCCTCGCCGCCCTTGCCTATATCATCTGGGGTGACCGGCTTCACACCGTTGTGGATGAAGCGCGATATCGCTGGTCCAGCAATCGCTCAGGCGAGAGCGGCAACGCCGCCTTTGACGACTACCGCGAGCAGGAGTTGAAGCGGCTCGAAGAAGAACGGCGCAAGCTGGATGCCACGCGCGAGGAGTTCGATCGCTTCATGCACGAATTGCGCCTCGCCAAGGACAAGGAAGAGTTCGACCGCTTCATGTCCCAGCGCGGTCAGCGTGACACCAAGGGCTTCGACAACACCGAGCCGACCGGCGCCTCAGCCTGACGATCCGGTCATAGCCAACATCGGTAGGGCGGAGCCTTTGGCTCCGCCTTTTTCATGTCGCGCCGGTGCGCCCCGGCAGGAGGTCAAATCAAGACATTCTGTGCTAAACGCAATCCTGCAGAAGGCCGCTCCGGGGCGAGTGGGCCGTGTTACCGCAGAAGGGCAAAGCGCCATGAGTGAGACAGCACCCGCACGCATTGGCGCCTTTACTGGCGCGGTGCTGATCGCCGCCCTGACACTCTATCTTCTGGTCGAAGGCCGCGAGCTTCTGATCCCCCTCGCGGTCGCCATCGTCATCTGGTACCTGCTGAACGCGCTGGCAGACTTCTTCGACCGAATTCCGGTTATTGGCAAGAAGCTGCCGCACTGGGCCACCCTTGTAGGGGCGGTCATTATCGTTCTGGTCGCCATGGCGCTGGTCGCCGAACTGATCAGCGACAATATCGCGCAAGTCGCGGCAGCCGCGCCCGCCTATCAGGCCAACTTCGAGAAGCTGATCCAGGGCGCAAGCCGGATGGCCGGATTCCAGGAAACCCCGGATTTTGCGCGGATTGCCGACGAAATCAATGTGCGCCAGCTGATCTCCGGCCTCGCGGCCACGGTCGCCGGTTTTGCCGGCTCGCTGGGAATCGTTCTGATCTATGTCCTGTTCCTGCTGATCGAGCAGGGCAGTTTTGAAAAGAAACTCGACGCGCTGTTTCCCAACGCCGACAAGCGTCAGGAGGTTCGTGATCTGGTGCACCGCATGCAGGTCCAGATTCAGTCCTACGTGGCCATCAAGACGCTCGCCAGCGTTGCAACCGGTGGCATCAGCTACATCATCCTGCTGATTGTCGGTGTGGATTTTGCCGCCTTCTGGGGCTTTGTCATCTTCCTGCTGAACTACATCCCGACCATCGGTTCCCTGCTGGGCATCCTGCTGCCGACCTTGCTGGCGGTCGTCCAATTCGCAACTCTCGGCCCGGTTCTGGCCGTTGTCATCGGCGGCGGTGCCACCCAGTTCCTGATCGGAAACGTGATCGAGCCCCGGTTGATGGGCACATCCCTCAACATATCGCCCCTCGTTGTGCTGATTTCGCTTGCGGTCTGGGGCACCATCTGGGGCCTGGCGGGCATGTTCCTGTCGGTCCCGCTGACCATGATCGCCATGATCATATTTTCCCACTTTGCCGCGACCCGCCCAATTGCGATTATCCTGTCGGGCAACGGGGAGATCGAACGCTCCTGATTTCGGACACCCATGCCGAGGGACCTGCCATGAATGAACGCCATGAACACAATGTCGGGGAACACGCGCTGGGCGAGGTTCAGGCCTTTCTCAGCAAGGCCCAGTCGATACCGCTTCTCGCTGTGAAGGAAATCGCCGATCAACTGCGCGTCCAAGCGATGCTGGCCAAAACCACGCCGCACCGAAGACGCGTCTTCGATGCGCTGGCGGATTTTTACGAACACACCTACGAGGTGCGCGAAAAGGCGCAACACACCCACGAGGATGGTGACGGTATCGGCGGTGCGGTTCGCGCCCTGCTCGACAATTTTGACGACGACTAGCGCAGCCGACTACTCCGCCGCCTGCACCGTGCCCTTGTCGATCAGTCCGGTGAGATATTGCGGATCGACCGGATAGTAATCGATCTCCACCCCATACTCTTCCAGCGCATTCTCGATCGCGGCCACAATGGCTGCGGCTGCCGGAATGGTTCCACCCTCACCCGCACCCTTCACGCCGAGCGAATTCAGCGGCGAAGGGGTCTCCATATGGGTGACATCGATTCGCGGCATCTCGCTGGCCAGAGGCAGCAGATATTCGCCGTAATTGGTGGTCAGCGGCTGCCCCTGATCGTCATAGATCATCCGCTCGAACAACGCGTTGCCTATGCCGTGGACGACGCCGCCGACGATCTGGCCATGCACGATCATCGGATTGATCATCACACCGCAGTCATGGGCGACCGAATAACGCAGCACCCGGACTTCACCGGTGCCCGGATCGACCTCGACCTCGGCCACATTCGAGCCGCAGGCAATCGGTGAACCGCTGGACCCGTCATAGGATGTGGCTTCGAGCAGCGGATCGAACCCGGCGGGAACCCGCAGGGCAGACGCTGGTGACAGTTTGATGGCCAGTTCACCCAATGTGATCGAGAGATCGGGTGCGCCGTTCACGCGCACAACGCCATCCTCGATGTCGAGATCGGCTTCGGAGGCTTCGAGAATTTCGGCCGCCAGCTTCAAGGCCTTTTCACGGACCTTTTTTGCAGCATCAAAGGACGAGGGGCCCACATTGGCCGCCACACGGCTGCCGATGGTGCCGACACCGTGCGGGAACTTCGAGGTATCCGCGGATTCAAACAGGATATCTTCCGGTGCCACGCCCAGATTTTCGGCTACGATCATCGCGATCATGGTGTGGTGGCCCTGTCCCTGACTCGCCGCGCCGGTTCGCACGGCAACCTTTCCCGAGGATTCAACCCGGACCGTCGTTCCCTCATAGGGGCCCATGCCGGTATCCTCGATGCAGGAAGAGATACCGATACCCAGGAACCGCCCTTCCTTGCGGGCCGCCGCCTGACGATCCTTGAAACTGCTGTAGTCGGAAAGTTCGAGAACCTTGTCGAGCAGCGCCTCGTAATCCCCGCTGTCATAGATGCACTTGGCGCCGCCGCGAAGCGTGGCGCCCGTCTCATAGGGCATCTGATCGGGCCGCACATAGTTCCGGCGCCGCACCGTCGCCGGATCGATCCCCAGATTCCGGGAGACGGTCTGGATCATGCGTTCGACGGCATAGATCCCGCACGGACGTCCCGCACCACGAACCGGCGAGTTCGGCACCGTATTGGTAAAGACGATATTCACGCCGACATCGATTGCCGGGATCGAATAGGCCCCGGGCAAGGGGGTCAGGGAACTGTTGGGCAGAAGAATTCCGTAAGGAATATAGGCGCCGTTTTCATGGGTGATCGTGCCGCGCAGACCGAGGATTTTCCCCTCATTGGTGCAGGCAACCTCAAGGTCCCAGTGCTGATCGCGCTGGGTCGTGGTGGACATGAAGTGTTCTCTCCGGTCCTCGATCCACTTCACCGGGCGCTTCATGAAGCGCGCCGCCAGCGAGATCACGATTTCCTCGGGATAAAAACCGGCCTTGGGTCCGAAGCCGCCGCCCACATCGGGGGCCACCACGCGAACCCGCTCCTCAGGCTCATCCAGCCAGGTCGCAAGCGCGCGGCGGATCAGATAGGGCGACTGCGCCGAGGTCCAGAGGGACAGGCCATCACCCCAGGGGTCGTCTCGCGCGATCACGCCGCGGGTTTCCATCGAATGGCAGCCACCACGATGCTGCATGAACCCGGCCGAAAACACATGGTCGGCCTTGGCAAAGGCATCGTCGATATCGCCGAACGCCGAACGCATCTTGCCCACCAGATTTGACGTCGTGTCGGCATGGGCCAGCGGCGCGCCATCTTCGAGCGCCGTCATGATGTTCACGACGGCGGGCAGGGTTTCGTAATCCACATCGATCAGCGCGAGGGCGTCTTCGGCAATCGCACGGCTGTCAGCCACGACAACGGCCACAGCCTCGCCCACATAACAGACCTCATCCTTCGCCAGCGGATACTGGGTCTTGTTCTGCTCGATCACCGGCGCCGGATAGAGCTGGTTCATCCGGTGACTGTATTTCTCACCGAGATCGGCATGGGTGAAGACGCGATGCACGCCGGGCAAGTCCGCCGCCCGGGAGGTGTCGATGGAACGGATTTTTGCATGCGCCTGTGACGCGCGCAGGAAGGCGGCATGCAGCATGCCGTCCATGGTCATATCGTCCACATAGCGGCCATGGCCGGTCAACAGCCGGGGGTCTTCCATGCGCTGGACTTCGGCACCCAGATAACGAACAACCATGGCTCTAGTTCCCCTGCATCGTCTTGGCGGCATCCAGTGCCGCATCGACGATTCCCTGATAGCCGGTGCACCGGCAGATATTTCCCGAAATGGCTTCCCGAACCTCGCGTTCACTGGGGTCGGGATTGTCGCGCAGGAAGGCTGCCAGCGAGGTCAGCATGCCCGGCGTACAGAATCCGCATTGCAGCCCGTGATGCTTCCAGAAGGCTTCCTGCAACGGGTGCAGGGTGCCGTCGTCATCCGCCAGTCCTTCGACTGTGGTCACTTCGTGACCATTGGCCTGGACGGCCAGCATCAGGCAGGACCGGACAGCTTCACCATCCACCATGACCGTGCAGGCACCGCACACGCCATGCTCGCATCCCATATGAGTACCCGTCAGGCCGAGCCCGTGACGCAGAAAATCGCCGAGGCTGGTCCGGGTTTCAACGCTCGCAGCGTGGCTTTCGCCATTTACCTTGAGTTCGATATCTCGCGTATCAGCCATCTCAGGCACTCCCATTGGCGCGTTCGCCGGCTTTGACGAGCGCCCGTTCAGTCAGGGTCGCAGCAAGGCGCTGGCGGTAAGCGGATGTCACATAAGCATCCGACATGGCATCAATCCCGCGCGCAATTTCGGCGGCGGCCTTGAAGGTTTCGGTATTGGCTGCCGCGCCGACCAGCGCTGTCTCGGCCTCGGTCAGACGGATCGGGCGGACATCCGCGCCCCCAATCGAAATCGCGGCGCGGCGGATCGTGCCGTTTTCGACCTCCAGAAGTGCGGCCACCGCGATGATCGCGAAATCACCATGGCGACGGGCAAACTCGACAAAGCCGTAGCCATGCCCCGCCCCCCAATAGGGAACTCGGATGGTGGTCAGCAGCTCATCGGGCCCCAGTGTCGGGATCATGTAGGCCAGCGGCCATTCGGCAAACGGAATCTCCCGCGCACCATCGGGGCCGTGCGCGGTCAGCATCGCGTCATAGACCGCCATCAGACAAGGCAGTTCGGCCGCCGGGTCAAGATGGCAGAGACTGCCGCCAATGGTCCCCCGGTTGCGGGTCTGGAAATGCCCGACATTCTCGAGCGCTTCGGGAATAATCGGGGTCCGCGCGCGCACCGCATCGTCGCGCATCAGGTCCCGCTGCCGGGTCATCGCCCCGATCTGCAGCGCCTCGCCCGTGTCGGTGACCCCCGACAGTCCAGCAACGTTGTTCAGGTCGATGACATGGTCGGGCACGACAAAACGCATGTTGAGCATCGGCATCAGCGACTGGCCGCCCGCCAAAAGCTTGGCATCCTCATGCTGCGCCAGAAGCGCGACAGCTTCTTCGGGCGTGGACGGATCGTGATAGGTAAACGGTGCTGGTTTCATGTGATCCTCTTTCCCTACCGCTTGCCGCGGATCATCGCCCAGAGCGCCCGAAAGAACAGGCGAATACCGGAGATGCTGTTGTCGGATGCCGCCTGCGGGCGTGGTGATGCCGGCGTGGGCTCCGGTGCGTCGGCGCCACCTCCAGCAACCGCGGCAGCCGGCGCGTTTTCCGTACCGATCTCGGCCTCGAGATTGGTCGCGAAGTCCGAAATGATCTGACCCGCAATCGCGTCGATCAGGCCGGATGCGCGTCCATACTGCGCCACCGACCCGGTAAGGTTGAGTTCCGTGGTGATGTCCACGCGGGTCTGGCCCGCATCTTCATGCAGTGCAAAGACCACGTCGGCTTCAGCCGCCCCGCGCCCCTTGGTGTCATTGCCTTTGGCGTGAACGGTCGCGGTGCGCGCCGTTTCGTCGATCGCGGTGATTTCGGCTTCCCCGGAAAAGGTCAGGCTGACCGGCCCGACACGGAGTTTCGCATTGCCCTTATAGGTCCGCTCTCCGACGATTTCTGTCAGTTCGGCACCGGGCATGCATGGCGCGATACGCGGCACATCGAGCAAAACCTTCCAGGCCGTTTCCGGATCAGCGGGAACGGTAAAACTGTTGTTGAGCTGCATCACGCACCCTGTTGCACATAAGTTCGGGTTGAGGGTGCCTGCAGACACCCTGATGGGAACGGCACAATAATTTCCTTATTGTGGAACCGCAACCGCCCAGCGTCAGCAATCAGAGTCCGTCATCCTGACCATGGACATGATAGCCGATCTCCCGGGCGGGTTGGCGTCCGGCGCTGTCCACACCCGTAGGCAGCCAGGCGCAGACATTTGCCCCCGGCGACCAGATGGTCTCGCATGGCCCGGGGACGAAGAACTCCACGAAAACGAAATCTTCGTCAGACTGATTGATGAAGGCATGGGGCTCATGCTCGTAGTTGTAGAGCACGTCACCGGCTTCGAGCACATGCCCGGTACCGTCCAGAAGCGCCGTGCCGCGACCGGACATCACATACTGGAAATGCTCGGCACCCACATGGTGATGCTCGGGCGCGGACGCGCCGGGCGGATAGGAAATCATCTCACCCTTGAAGGCATGGGTTCCGGCCAGTGCGGGTGTGGCCATATAGACCCGCTTGCGGGCATCGTGTTCGGATTCGAGAACCGGCTCCCGCGTCCAGTCGACCTGTCGCAATTCGCCAGGCATGTTTCCGATATCCGGATCGAAACGCGCGGCATCGGGCACCGATGCAACGAGCAGCTCGGTCTCTTCCGGTCCAGCCGTGAACGCCCCGGCAAATCCCAGCGGCAGGTAGGACACGAGATCGACATCGGTGTCCCTGCCCGCCAGCACGCCCGCACCCGAAAGCACCTGAACCCAGCCCACGGCCGACGGGGAAAGCTCGATCGTATAGGCCGCCCCCGGTGCGAGCCTGACCCGGTCGAGGGTAATCTGATCGTTGCCGATCGTCCCGGGTGTCAGCAGCCCGGCACGCTCAACCCCCGGGGCCGAGGGCGCAGGTTCCTGATCAGAACGGCGGAAAATGACGGGCATGGCAAATTACTCCTGTTTCAGGCCACGCAGATAGTCCGTGCGCGCATCATCGCTGGGCAGGTCGTTGAGCGCACGACGTTCTTCCAGCGACACCTCGTGTGCGGCATACCCTTTGCGGATCATGCATTCATCAGCCCAGGCGGTTTCCATCTTGGCCCTGTTCCAGCCATCGGCGAACCCGCCGACAAAGCCACCGGTTGGGGCAGAGCGTACGTAACTCCTCGGGATATCCGCATTGGCCTGATCAAGCGGGGCGTCCCCGCGAAGCTGCTCGAAGCAATTTGACCGGTCGGCGCTGTAGCTGGCCCATGTCACATCGTCCTTGTGGAACACGTAAATCGGACCGCGCGCACAACCCGTGAGTACGGCGGCGAGCAGAAAAGAGTGAGAACGGGTTTCAGGAAATGGGGCATCGGTCAGCTCGGTTGTCATCGGAAAACGGTGCAGAAATTCACAGCACCCGATCCAACCTTATCGCAACTTCGCAGCCCCGGGGAGACCTGAACGCCCGCTCCCTTGCGAGAAACAGATTTCAAGACAGGGCGTGACCATCGATCCCTGATCACAGGAGACTGGACCCGCCATCCCGGGCGGTTCAGACTTGGATCTGAACAATCCGCATTCCTGGGGGGAACAACATGATCTACGAAATTCGCACCTACCGGCTGAAACCGCGCACGGTTCCCGACTTTATGAAGGCCTTCGGTGAGGCATATGAGAACGGCCGCAAGCAATTGTCGCCGCTGGCCGCCTTCTTCTATTCCGAGGTCGGGCCGCTCAACGAGGTGATCCATATCTGGCCCTATGCGGATATTGGTGAGCGTGACGCCGTACGTGCCGAAGCAGTGAAGACCGGCGTCTGGCCACCCCATGTGCACGAGATGATCCACGCGATGAACAGCGAGATCTACAGGCCATTCCCCTTCATGACCGAGTTTCTGAGCGGGGAGCACGGGCCGCTCTTCGAATACCGCTACTACACGGTCCATCCCCACACGATGCCCGGCATCATCAAGGGCTGGGAGGACGCCATTGACGCGCGCAACGAACTCTCGCCCTGCGCCATGGCCATGCACACCGATGTGGGAGACCTCAACAAGTACATCCATATCTGGCCCTACAAGAGCTTCGAACACCGCATGCAGGTGCGCGACGAAGGAGTGGCGAAAGGCGTGTGGCCACCGAAGGGCTCTCCCAAGGGCGCGATCATCACCCAGGACAACAAGCTGTTGCTGGCTCCGGACTTCTCGCCGCTGCGCTAGAGCGGGTCAGACAAAAGAGCCGACACTCAGTTTTGATACCGGTCCTCGACCCCCGACCATCGCGGCATGTCCACGATGTCGAGATATTCGGGAAAGGACAGGCCGGTATTGGCGAGCTTCATCTCGCCGCTCTTGATGTCGGCCAGGGTGTCCCGGATCGTGCGGGCGGCGAGCATCAGCGTCGTGATGCCATAGCTTGTGATGCTGTAGCCGATCTCGCCCAGCTCGGCAGGTGAGAGCAGTGGCGTGACGCCACCCTCGATCATGTTGGAGAGTTGCGGCACCGGGAGTTCCTCGCAGATGCGCCGCATGTCTTCGATCGAGGTCGGTGCCTCGATGAACAGCGCATCCGCCCCCGCCTTCATGTATCGCTCTCCACGGCGCAGGGCCTCGTCGAGACCATCTGTGGCAATGGCGTCTGTGCGCGCGATGATGAACGTGTCGGGGTTCAGACGCTCACCGGCGCAGGCAAGCAGCTTGGCTTCCATCTCCTCTACCGGAACAATGCGCTTGCCCGACATATGGCCGCAGCGCTTGGGAGCCAACTGGTCCTCCATGAAGATCGCCTGTGCGCCAAGTTTCTCATAGTGGTTCAGCGTGTAGACGGCATTCTTAACGTCGCCATAGCCGGTGTCGACATCCACCAGACAGGGCAGATCCGTAACGGCAAGAATGTCACGAACTCCGGCCGATATCTCGCCGAGCCCCAGCAAGCCGATATCCGGGACGCCATAGCGCGCGCCAACAATCTGGAACCCGCCAATCATGAAGGCATCGAAACCTGTCTGCTCAATGATGCGTGCGGTCAGCGCATCATGCGCACCGGGGATAACAAGCGGTGCAGCTTCACTGGCGAGCTGTCTGAAAGTCTTCTTGTCGGTCATGGCGTCCTCCTTGGGGTCGCACCCCTTATGGTGGGGCGGATTGTTGCATGTGCGATGAGTCGATTTCAGGATTGTCCGATCCAGCCGTCATCAGGACGCTGGCGGGATTCGTCGGGCAGAGGCATTTTCCACTCTGGCATCGCCACAAGAAGCTCTGGCAGTTCATCCAAAAAAAATCGGCGCACCGCTTAAAGCGTAGAGCGATTTCCGTTTGCTGGCTTCTGGAAATATGCGGAACTCATGACGATTTCAAAAACCGCACAAGACACTGAAACAATTGGTGCCCCCGGGGAGACTTGAACTCCCACTCCCTTGCGAGAAACAGATTTTGAGTCTGCCGCGTCTACCAATTCCGCCACAGGGGCACGGGATTGCATGCACACTCCATAGTTCCGGCGGTGGGCCATCGTCAACCATGCAGTCGTATGAGAAACCGACCGGCCTGTGACCCGCATCACTTCGGTCCCGACGGATTGTCCCTATCTCGGAGATATCGACAATTCGAGGAGTGAAGAACAATGCGCACGCAACTCAGTGTTCTGACCGCGCTGATCGCCGTCTGGCTGGCCGTAATCGGCCTGATGGCCCTGGCCCCGGATGCCGCAGGCATGCGGAGCGCACGCGCGGACACAGGCCAAACCAGCGCGCTGGCATCAGACCCGCAAATATTCAGCCATACCGGGCTTTGGGTGACCGAAGTTGGGGCGGACGGCACCACTGTCGTCATCCGGGATCTTCGGCGGCAGTAGCGTTTTCGCCACGGATATCGTGGACAGACAAAAACCGGGCTGTTACAGGGCAGATCGACGCGGCGCCATCCATTCTGCGCGTGCCGCAAATCTCTCGCCCGGAACGACACATGAGCATGTTGCGCGCCCTTTATGACTGGACCATGCGGCTGGGCGCATCTCCGCACGCTGTCTGGGCACTGGTCTTCATCGCCTTCATCGAGAGCTCCTTCTTTCCGATCCCGGTCGATGTGCTTCTGATCGCGATGATACTTGCAGCACGCCAGCGCGCCTGGTGGCTGGCCACGCTCTGTACGCTGGCATCGGTCGCGGGGGGCTATTTCGGCTATTTCATCGGGGCAAGCCTGTTCGAGACTGTGGGCCGCCCGATCATCGACTTCTACGGTTTCCAGGACACGTTCCTGCGTTTTACCGTGCAGTACAACGAGATGGGCGCCTGGATCGTTGCCGTCTTCGGCCTCACGCCCTTCCCCTACAAGGTGGTCACGATTGCCAGCGGCGTCACGCAGCTGGACCCGTTGATCTTCGGCATCGCCTCGCTGGGTTCGCGCGGCCTGCGGTTTTTCCTGGTCGCGGCGCTGATCTGGTATTTCGGCCCGCCAATCCGGCAATTTGTCGAGAAGTATCTCGGCTGGGTCGCACTGGCCTGCGTGGTGTTGCTGATCGGCGGATTCCTGATGATCAAGTACGTCTTCTAGCGCCAACGCCGCGAAGTCCCTATATCGAACACATGGTTTCCGAACGCATCGCTGCCGCGCTGACCCGTCAACCCCGCCTCTGGCCTGTCGCGACCATTCTGGCGAGCGGGTCGATGCTGGCCATCGCCTGGGGGTTCCAGCTGATCGGTGGACTGCAGCCCTGCATCCTTTGCCTGTATCAGCGCTGGCCCTACTGGATCATTCTCGTCATCTCCGCGCTCGCGATCCCCCTCGTCCGACAGATCGGGCGACGCGGCCTTGCCGTCTTTGCGATCCTCTGCGCACTGGTGTTTCTGGCCGGCGCGGGTGTTGCCGGATTTCATGTCGGCGTCGAACAGGGCTGGTGGCAAGGGCTGGCGGCCTGTGGCGGCGGGATGAACGATGCGAATCTCTCGATCGACGAGCTTCGCGAAAAGCTGTTCGCCACACCGATTGTCCGCTGCGACGAGGTGGCATGGTCCCTGCTCGGGATTTCCATGACAGGATGGAACTTCCTCGCCTCTCTTGTGTTTGCAGCAGCATCGATGGGAGCGGCCTGCATGTTCTGGCGGAAGACGGCATGAGCGAAAACACCATGAGCGAACACAAGGCCCCGCGCCCCAAACGCACCGGCGACGACCGGTTACCCGGTGACCCGGACCCGAAAACCCTGATCGAGCGGATGATCCGCGTCGATCACGCCGGCGAATACGGCGCGGCACGCATTTACGAAGGCCAGCTTGCGGTGCTGGGCAAGCGGCCGGTCGGGGATACGATCCGGCACATGGCCGCGCAGGAACAGAAACATCTCGATGCCTTCGACCGGCTGATCGTCGAACGCCGGGTCCGCCCGACGATTCTCTCGCCCGTCTGGCATGCCGCCGGATTTGCCCTCGGCGCGGCCAGCGCCGCACTGGGAGAGCGCGCCGCCATGGCCTGTACGGTCGCCGTCGAGGAGGTCATCGAGGAACACTACGCCCATCAGGCCGACCAGCTGGGCGAAGACGAACGCGAACTGCGCGAGATGATTGAGGAGTTCCGGGCCGAAGAACTCGAGCACAAGGACACCGGCCTCGAACATGACGCCGAGGCCGCACCTGGCTACCGGTTGTTCTCGCAAGCCGTCAAAGCCGGATCCCGCGCCGCGATCTGGCTCTCCACGCGGGTCTAGCGAGACTACGCGTCGAGTTCGGAATCCCAGTAGAGGTAATCGCTCCAGCTTTCGTGGAGGAAGTTCGGCGGGAAGGCGCGACCATGTTCGATCAGTTCGTGGGTGGTCGGCTGACGCGGTTCGTTCAGCAGATGCATCCCCGCTTCCTTCGGCGTCTTGTTCGCCTTGCGCAGGTTCCAGTCGCTCGACGCCGTGACCACGTTCTCCCAACTGGTCCGCCCGCCACGTGAGCGCGGAATGACGTGATCGAATGTCAGTTCATGGGCGGGCAGCCGCTGGCCGCTGTACTGGCAGGTAAACCGGTCACGCAGGAACACGTTGAACCGGGTGAAGGCCGGGCGTTCGGCGGGCCGGATATATTCCTTGAGGCAGACAACGCTGGGCAGATTGATTTCCAGGGTGGGCGATCGGATGACCCGGTCGTATTCGGCGACCGTGTTGACCCGGCCCATGAGCGTGGCTTTCACCGCCTCCTGCCAGGGCCAGAGCGACAACGGAAAATAGCTCAGCGGACGAAAATCCGCGTTCAGAACCAATGCCGGACATTTCTCCAGCGCGACGTCCATTCTCCCCTCCCGGGTTCCATCACGGAACAATCGTCTCCGTGAACCTTAGAAATGCAGACGATTCAACTCAAAGCCTTTTTGCGCGTTTTCATGTTTTTCTTGTTTTGTCCCAATGGCTTGAAACAAATCAGTCATATTTTCAGAGACCAGATTACGCCGAGGAAGCGCCAAACACACCTTTCAACTGCGCCATCGCATGGCCCAGCCCTTCATTGTCGATCCCGTGTCCCAGCCCCGGCCGCGTGACCGCCGTCACCCGAACATCAACAGCGCGCAAAGCCGCTTCGGCTTCGGCGAGCGAGGCATAGGGAACGATCTCATCGGCATCGCCATGCACCAGCAGTACCGGCGGGCGGGACGTGATCTCGGCGGCCAGTGATCCGGGCGCGGCCAGCGATCCTGAAAACCCGAGAATTGCCGCGGGCGCCTGCGCGCGCCGCAAGCCCACATGGAGCGCCATCCGGCACCCCTGACTGAACCCGAAAATGGCGAGGTCCTGATCGCCCAGACCGAGCCGATTCAGATGATGATCGAGAAACGCGTCAAGCGCCGGTGCTGCCGCGCGCACGCCGGCAGCCATGTGTTCGGGATCGCGGTTGGAGGAATCGAACCACTGCAACCCCGAAGGAAACCCTTCGAGCCGCAGCGGTGCATCGGGGCTCAGAAATGCCGCATCGGGAAACTGCTCGGCCAGGATCGGGGCCAGCCCGATCAGGTCATCGCCATTCGCCCCGCGTCCGTGCAGGAATACGATGAGTTGTCTTGCAGCGCCGCCCGATGCGGGTTCGAAGCCCGGGCCGCTGAGAAGTTGATCCGTCATGATATTTGTCCCTGTCCGTAATCCCTAGATCGCTTCGATATGATAG
>JAURLR010000060.1 GCA_030831135.1 Alphaproteobacteria bacterium | reverse complement strand
GGCGGCGAGGGCCTGCAACACCCGGTCCCCGGCGGCCCGGATCATCTTGAGTTCAATACCGAGTTCCCGGCCATAGATGATTTCGACACCCGGGTTCTGAGCGGCATAGGTGTTCAACACCGAGGGAATATCGTTCTTCGCGTGGCCGGCGGCAAACAGCATGCCCGGGACTGCGTAGATGCGCTTCACGCCGCGTGCGACCAGCTTGTCGAGGCCGTCACGGATGATGGGCGTGGCGAATTCCAGAAAGCCGTGCTCGACCTCCTTGTCGGCGAATTTTGCGCGCAGGGCTTCCGCCACCACGGCAAATTCACGCACGGCTCCTTCATCACGACTGCCATGGCCGCAGACCATGATCCCGAAATCTTCTGACATGCTCATCTCCTGTTGTGGGCAATAGACCATGCCGGTCCCGTTCGGCCAAGAGGTTGGGCCAACAGAAAGGCGTGAATTGCACCCCTGCGCATGGCTTCTCGCGTGATTGACGCGACGCGATTGCCGCTCGCAGGATGCCGTCATGCTCTGGTCCCCCGAAACTGCGGGTTTTGCACCGCCGATCATCCTGTTCCTCGCCCTGCTGCTCGATGCGGTGTTTGGCGAGTTCGGGCCGTTGTTTCGTGTGCTGCCCCACCCGGTTGCCCTGATCGGAAGCCTGATCGGCTGGTTCGACCGGCGGCTCAATCGCGACAACCGCAGCAGCGCCACCCGACTGATCCGGGGAGTTGTGGTGACCCTCCTGATGGTGGGGTTTGCGGCGGGCATCGGCTGGGCGTTGCTGGAGCTTGGGCGTCGCGTGCCGAATGGCTGGATCATCGAAGTGCTTGCCGTGACGCTGCTTCTCGCCCAGCGCAGCCTGTTTGACCATGTCCGCGCCGTGGTGCGCGGGCTCGATCAGAAAGGGCTTGCCGGGGCGGGCGGCGGTCGCCATGATCGTCGGGCGCGATCCCGAAACCCTCGACGAACATGGCGTGGCCCGCGCCGCGATCGAAAGCCTGGCCGAGAGCTTCGCGGACGGAGTTGTGGCACCGGTCTTCTGGTACCTGCTGTTCGGGTTGCCGGGTCTGCTGGTCTACAAGACCGTCAACACAATGGATTCGATGATCGGCTATCGCACCCCGCGCCATGAGGCCTTCGGGTGCGGCGCGGCGCGGCTCGATGATCTGATGAACTATCTTCCAGCCCGGATTGCAGCGGTTCTGATTGTTCTGGCCAGCGTGTTTGTGCCCCGGGGACGGCCAGTCTCCTCGCTGCGGGTGATGGCGCGGGACGGGGCCAAGCATCGCTCCCCGAATGCGGGCTGGCCCGAAGCAGCGATGGCCGGCGCGCTCGGTGTCGCCTTGTCCGGGCCGCGTAGCTATCACGGCAAGTCCACCAACCAGCCCTGGGTCGGCGGCGAATTTTCGGCGCAAATCGGTGCTGCCGAAATTCGCCGTGGGCTTTACCTGTTCGTGGTGGCCTGTCTGCTCCAGGCGGTCATGGTGGCCCTGATGGTGAGCCTGCTGCTCGCGGGGGGCGTCAACTTCATCTGACCGTATCGTTTGCAGCTTTCGCCCAACTTGAAACCCGGTCAACCCAGGCCTTGCGCGGTGTATAGAAGGTGCCATGCCCGCCGCCGACCGTCAGGACTTCTTCCTCGAAAGGCATTCGCGGGGCCTTGGCACTGACGTCCTGGCAGGTGCCCGAGATCTTGTCCGCCTGGTCGTAGATCGAAAGCATGCGCCCGGACAGTTTGCTGGCATCATTGGCGAGGAAATTGTCGTAAGCCTGCCGGGATTTGCCCTTTCCGCAGCCAGCCATGTTCACGATGTTCAGTTTCGGCTGTCGGGCCTGCGAGGCCACGATCATGGCAATCAGTCCGCCCTTGGAAAACCCGGCAAGTGTGATGTTCTGCGCGGGTACGCCGGCCGCGATCAGCGATTTGACCTGTTCGAGCACCCGGGTTCGGGCGAACCGCCTCGGGTTGGTTCTTTCCATGCGCAATTCGGAGATCACCTCGAAGCCGCTGGCCGCAAGGGCGTTCAGAATATTCTGGTATTCGAACAATCCACGGGTGGGATGTGGTTCGGAGAGCGGAAAGCTTTCGGGTCGCGCGCCATGGATATAGATCAGGTAACGCGCGGCCGGATCGATTTGTGCGGGCACATCGGTGTGGATGCGTCCTGCCGAGGCTGGCAGCGAGAGGGCAATCATCATCAGCGTGGCTGTGGCAAGGCTAAACAAGGCACGCGTCATTATCGGGTTCCCGTATTCAGGTCATGACCCTCGGGCGATACCGAGGATGTGATCCGTTGTGAGGTAGGATTGCATGTGGTCCGCGAGGAGGTCCAATGCTTCGTCAAGGTGCTTGTTCCACGCAAATGTGGCCGAATGACGTTCGTCGATGCGTTTGAGGAAGCTGTGACGGAACGCGTCCGCAGCGAACAACCCGTGGACATAGGTGCCGCAAACCCGGCCGTCATGGGATGTGGCGCCGTCCGGGCGTCCGTCTGCAAAGTGCAGAAGCGGCAGGTCCGTGTCCGGCCCCCGGGTCACGCCCATATGCATTTCAAACCCGGTGATCGGCGCGCGCCCGGCAACGGCGTGGCCGATCGCGGGGGAGAGTTTCTTCTGCCCGGTGATGGTGGTTTCGATATCGAGAAGCCCGAGGCCGCGGGTCACGCCGGGTGTGCCCTCGATCCCCTCCGGGTCTGCGACCTGCCGCCCAAGCATCTGGTAGCCGCCGCAAATGCCCAGAACATGGGAACCTGTCGCCACAGCGGCATGGATGTCTTCGTCCCATCCGTTCCGTTGCAGGTCTTCGAGGTCTCCACGGGTGGATTTCGAGCCGGCAAGCAGGATCAGGTTGGCATTGCCGGGCAGTCTCTGCCCCGGGGTCACAAGCCGCACGGCGACGCCCGGTTCGGCGGCCAGTGGGTCAAGATCATCGAAATTGGCGATCCGGGGCAGCCGGGGAACGGCGATCCGGATCCGGGCGCGGGCCCAGTCATCCCCGGTGTAGCGTCCTTCGAGCGAGGCTGTATCTTCGGCGGGCAGCGCGCGGGCACCCTCGAACCACGGAATGATGCCGAGGGAGTCCAGCCCGGTGCGCGCCCGGATGATCGGCAGGGCATCATCAAAAAGGGACACGTCCCCGCGAAACCGGTTGATGATGTAGCCCTTGAGGCGGGCCTGTTCGCTGGGGGAAAGCAGCGCATGGGTGCCGACCAGCGAGGCGATCACGCCGCCGCGCTCGATGTCCCCGATGAGGAGAACGGGAATGTCGGCGGCTTCGGCAAAACCCATATTGGCGATATCGCCGGCGCGCAGATTGACCTCAGCGGGACTGCCCGCACCTTCCACCAGAATCAGGTCTGCGCCGTCTGCCAGGCGATGAAAGGCCGCGAGAACCGGGGCCAGCAGATCGGGCTTCATGGCGTGATAGGCGCGCGCATCGGCATTGCCGATGACATGGCCATCCACGATGATCTGCGCGCCGATATCGGTCTGGGGCTTGAGCAGGACGGGGTTCATGTCTGTGGTGGGGTCGAGCCCCGCAGCCCGCGCCTGCAGGGCTTGCGCGCGTCCGATCTCCCCATAGATGCCAGCGGGACCAAGGGCCGGGGCGGCATTGTTCGACATGTTCTGGGGCTTGAAGGGCCGGACGACCAGTCCCTGTCGTGCATACAGCCGGGCCAGCCCGGCGACGATCAGCGACTTGCCGACATCCGACCCGGTGCCCTGCAGCATGATGGCAGCGGTCATGGCCGCATCCTCAGAACTCGATCCCTTTCTGGGCCTTCACATCATCGCGGAAGTGGTGCTTCACCATGGTCATGTCGGTGACCATGTCGGCGGCCGCGATCAACTCTTCCTTGGCGTTGCGGCCGGTGACGACCACGTGCAGACCCTCGCGCTTGGCCAGCAACCCGGCGACGACCTCATGGATATCAAGGTGATCGTAGCGCAGGGGGATATTCAATTCGTCGAGGACGACCAGACCGAAAGACGGATCGGCGATCATCTCCTTTGCCATCTCCCAAGCCGCATGGGCGGCGGCGATGTCCCGCTGCCGATCCTGGGAATCCCAGGAAAACCCCTCGCCCATCACCCGGATCTCGATCTGGTCGGGAAAGGCTTCGAGGACCTGCCGTTCGCCGGTTTCCCACTTGCCTTTGACGAACTGGACGATCCCGACCTTCATACCGTTGCCGATCGCCCGCATGGCCAGCCCCATGGCGGCCGTCGTCTTGCCCTTGCCCTTGCCGGTATGGACCATCAGCAGGCCCTTCTCGCGGGTCTTCTTGGCCAGCATCCGGTCGCGCGCGGCTTTCTGCTTGCGCTTTTTCTCGGCCCAGCTGGCGTCGTCGTCGCTTTGTGGGGCAGCCGCGTCGTTTTCGGGGGCTTCGCTCATGCGAGTTTCTCCTTCGGTCCGTTTGCCGACGGGTTGCCCGCCAGTTTGTTCAGGCGAGCATAAGCCGAGTTGGAGCGCGCCTGCCACAGGCCCCGTTCGATGGCCTCGAGGAACTTGTCGGCCATTTCGCGGAGCGCCGCCGGGTTGTGCGCTTCGAGAAATTCCCGAACCGAATCATCTTCGAGAAAGGCACGGTGTACCGCATCGAACTGGTCATCGCGCACGGCGCCGGTGGTCGCCGAGAAGGCAAACAGGTAGTCGACCGTTGCCGCCATCTCGAAGGCGCCCTTGTAGCCGTGGCGCATTACGCCCGATATCCATTTTGGATTGGTGACACGTGCACGTACAACACGGGAAATCTCGTCCTCGAGTGTACGTATCCGGGGTGCAAACGGGCGCGAATGGTCATTGTGGTAGACCACGGGTCGGGTGCCGGATTCTGCGGTCACGGCAGCCGTCATGCCGCCCTCGAATTGGTAGTAGTCGTCACTGTCGAGCAGATCGTGTTCGCGATTGTCCTGATTGTGCAGGACGGCTTCGACCCCCGACAGCCGTTTTGCGAAGGTTCTGTGGGCAGGTACGCCGTACGCGTGCGTCGCGCCGGTGCCGGTTCCCGCACCATAGGCCCAGCCGCCCCAGGCAATATAGGCCTGGGCCAGATCATCGGCGGTCTCCCAGCCTTTTTCGTCTATCAGGGCCTGCAAACCAGCCCCATAGGCACCCGGCTGGGAGCCGAATATCCGATAGCTGGCGCGGCGTCGGGCGATCTCCGGGTCCGTACCGATGGCCACAAGTGCCGCTGTTTCGGCCAAAACATGGGCAGCAAGCGGGTTTTCACGCTCGGTTTCGTCCGTTCGGGCCGAAATAGCGGCCACCACACTGTCAAACAGGTCGATCAGCCCGGGGAACGCATCCCGGAAGAACCCCGATACCCGCAAGGTGACATCGACGCGCGGCCGGTCGAGCACGGAAACCGGCAGGACTTCAAACCCGGTGACGCGCCGTGAGGCCGGATCCCATGTGGGACGTGCGCCGATCAGCGCCAGAGCCTGGGCGATATCGTCGCCACCGGTGCGCATGTTGCTGGTCCCCCAGGCCGATAGCGCGACGGTCCGGGGCCAGTCGCCATGGGCCTGTGCGTGGGTTTCGAGCAGCAACTGCGCCGATTTCCAGCCCAGATGCCATGCTGCGGGCGTCGGCACGGTCCTGGTGTCGACCGAATAGAAGTTGCG
>JAURLR010000059.1 GCA_030831135.1 Alphaproteobacteria bacterium | reverse complement strand
GGCGTTTTTTGCCGGATTGCTCGCAGCCCTCAGCATGGCGCTGGTCAAACACCGCACCCGCCTGCGTGAGGATGCCGTCATCGGCCTTATCTTCACGGCGTTTTTTGCGTTCGGCCTTCTGATGGTGTCCATCAACCCCACATCGGTCAGCATTCAGGCGATCATCTTCGGGAACATCCTCGCCATTTCCGATTATGACATCACGCAGGTCGTGATCATCTCCGTCGTCTGCCTGTCCATCCTTTGCATGAAGTGGAAGGATCTGATGGCGGTGTTCTTTGACGAGAGCCATGCGCGCAGCGTCGGTTTACCGGTCAACCTGCTCAAGATCCTGTTTTTCACATTGCTGAGTGCCGCCTGCGTTGCGGCACTGCAGACCGTCGGGGCTATCCTCGTGATTGCCATGGTCGTGACACCTGGTGCGACGGCCTATCTGCTTACCGACCGGTTTGATCGTCTGATCGTGATTGCCGTCGTTCTGGGAAGTCTTTCGAGCGCGGCTGGGGCCTATATCAGCTACTTCGCCGACGCCAATCCGGGAGGGCTGATTGTCAGCTTGCAGACGCTGATTTTCCTCGCAGCGTTCCTGTTCGCCCCGAAATACGGCTACATCAAACGCCGGGCATCCGTCCATGGATAGCCTGATCGCCTATGTCACAGAGCCGCTGGCTTATGACTTCATGCAGCGTGCCTTGCTCATGTCCGTGCTGATTGCGACGGTCTGCTCGATCTTCTCCTGCTTCCTGATCCTGAAGGGCTGGTCGCTGATGGGTGATGCGGTCTCCCACGCGGTGCTGCCGGGGCTGGCCGTGGCTGTGGTGATCGGGATCCCGCTCGCGATCGGGGCGCTTGTTGCCGGGTTGTTTTGCGCCGTGGCGACCGGCTTCATCAAGGAGAACAGCCGGGTGAAGGAGGATGCTGTCATGGGCATCGTCTTCTCGGGCATGTTTGCCGTTGGCCTGGTGTTGCTGACGAAGATCGAAACCGATGTGCATCTGCTGCATGTGTTGTTTGGCAGCGTGCTCGGCATCTCCAATGCCGAACTGATCGAGGCCGGCAGTATCGCAATTGTCTGTTCGACGATCATGCTGCTCAAGCGCCGGGACCTGATGCTGTATTGCTTTGATCCGGCCCATGCGAGCGTGATCGGCCTGCCGGTCAAGTTCCTGCATTTCGGGTTGCTGATTCTGCTGGCTCTGACGATTGTGTCCGCGCTCAAGGCCGCCGGGATCATTCTGGTGATCGCCATGCTGATCGCACCCGGTGCCATCGGGTTCATCCTCGCGCGATCCTTTGATCGTATTCTGATGATCGCTTTGTCCGTATCCATCTTTTCCTGCATTCTTGGGACAATCGTGAGCTTTCACATGGATGCTGCCACCGCACCGCTGATTGTCGTTATCCAGGCAGGATTCTTCGTATTGGCACTCCTTCTCGGGAAAAGCCGCGCGACCACAAGGGGACCGCTCAATGCCACCTAAAGCGCACAAGAAATCCGAACTGACGCTGGCTGATCCCAAGACCCAGGCAAGCTGGTTTGCCCGGGTCCGCGAAGCGAGGCAGACCGAAACCACCGAGGACTATGTCGAACTAATCGCGGATTTGATCGAGGTCCAGCAGGAGGCGCGCGCGAGCGATCTGGCCGCACGTCTGGGGGTTTCTGCGCCAACGGTCAGCAATGCCGTCTCACGCCTGCAGGATGACGGCTATATCGAGAGCAAGCCCTATCGTTCGATCTTCCTGACCGACAAGGGGCGCAAGCTGGCCAAGAAGTGCAAGGAACGTCACCAGATTGTTCTGGAGTTCCTGATCCGCCTTGGGGTCGATCCTGAAACGGCAGAATTCGATGCTGAAGGGATTGAGCACCATATCAGTGACCAAACCCTCAAAATCATGAAGGAATTCGGTGAGGGCTGAGCCAGCAGCGCAGCCGTTCACCGAATTCCCTCACGCCGGTTTCAACCGTTTACTTGGGTTGCGGGACGATCCGCAGATAGGGCTTGGGTGCGTTCCAGCCGTTGGGATAGGCCAGCTTGGCATCGGCGTCTGAAACCGCAGGAAGAATAATCACGTCCTCGCCCTGGTTCCAGTTCACCGGCGTGGCAACCTTGTGCTTGGCCGTGAGCTGGAGTGAATCGATCACCCGCAGAATTTCATCGAAGTTACGGCCGGTGCTCATCGGGTAGGAGATGATCAGCTTGACCTGCTTGTCCGGCCCAATGACATAGACATTGCGCACTGTTGCGTTGGTCGCAGCCGTGCGGCCTTCCGCGTTGCCCGTTTCGTCAGCGGGCAGCATCCCGTAGAGCTTGGCGACCGTGAGTTCGGTATCGCCGATCATCGGGTAGGTGACCTTGGAGCCCTGGGTTTCTTCGATATCGGCAACCCATTTGGCGTGGTTGTCGACCGGATCGACACTCAGCCCGATAATCTTGACATCGCGCTTGTCGAATTCGGGCTTCAGCTTGGCCATGTAGCCAAGTTCTGTGGTGCAGACCGGGGTGAAATCCTTGGGGTGTGAAAATAAAATGCCCCAGCTGTCGCCAAGCCAGTCATGGAACTTGATGGGGCCGTCTGTCGTCTGTGCCTCGAAATCGGGGGCCGTACTGCCAATTTGAACCGTCATGTTCATCTCTCCATCTGGGTTTCCCGGATCATTGCGTGATCTGGCACGCGCTGCATGGCGCAGCCGCCGGGTTACGTCCTGAGAGTGAATTAGATCGTCGATCTCCAATTAACAAGGTGTTGGTGGTAATAATATTTATAACACATAATTTTATTGTTAATTATGTGATGTTATTGACCTTCTGCCAATGCCCGATATGGCCTTGAATGACCTCGAGGATATCAGCGACCGGAGTGTCCAGACCGTATTGCTGGATGACCGGCTCCTGAATTGCGAATTCAGCCGAAATGAACTGCAGCCAGGAAAACGGTGGCGGGGCCATCGGTTGGATTTTTGGCGTTTCGACAAACCGGAACAGCAAATAGGGCTTGCGGCGCGTCCGGGTGACCGAAGCGACGAGGCCGCGGCGGATCGAGCTCGAATGTGCGATATATTCGATATTGTCCCACGGCACGACACCGACGACCCAGTCGCGCACATAGACGCCGTGTTCATCGACAATCACCTGCGGCGTGCGATCCCGCACCCGGCGAAACGTCCACAGCGCCCAGAGAAGCGCAGCGGCGATCAGGATGCCTGCAAAGCGCCAGGATTCCGGGCCGGAATCCTTGGCCGCGTAGGGAATGAACAGACAGAGGCCGGCGACCGCGAGAATCGCGACTGTCCGGATCATCTGGGTTTTCGCGTTGTAGCGCACAAGCAGCGGCGGCGGGGCTTTCGCACCCGTCTCGGGTTCAACGGTCATTGAGCAGCCTTGCGGCATCAACCGCGAAATAGGTGAGGACGCCGTTGCAGCCGGCGCGTTTGAAAGCCATCAGGCTTTCGAGGACAACACGGTCATAATCGAGCGCGCCGTTATCTGCTGCAAAGCGCAGCATCGCGTATTCGCCGCTGACATTATAGGCGAAGGTCGGGACACCAAAGCGTTCCTTCACCCGATAAACGATATCGAGATAGGGCATGCCCGGTTTGACCATCACCATATCGGCCCCTTCCTCGATATCGAGGGCGACTTCGCGCAGGGCCTCATCCGTATTGGCCGGATCCATCTGGTAGGTGTCCTTGGTCTCGCCCTTCAGGAATCCTCGGCTTTCAATGGCATCCCGGAAGGGGCCATAAAAGCCGGATGAATACTTGGCGGCATAGGACATCAGCAGGATTTTCCCGTGGCCTTCGCTGTCGAGCATTTTGCGCAGCACGCCGATACGCCCGTCCATCATGTCCGAGGGTGCGATGACGTCGCAGCCGGCCTCGACCTGCACCAGCGCCTGACGGCAAAGCGCTTCCAGCGTCTCGTCATTGTCGACATGGCCGTCGCGGACAATGCCGTCATGGCCGTCAGAGTTGAACGGGTCGAGGGCGACATCGCACATCACGCCCATATCCGGGTGGGCATCCTTGATGGCGCGGACGGCCTGACAGACGAG
>JAURLR010000058.1 GCA_030831135.1 Alphaproteobacteria bacterium | reverse complement strand
GATAGGCCCCTAACGCCCAGGGGGCGAGATGAAAGGCTGTCACGCTCGCATCGGGTCGCGGGGAAATCAGGAACAGGGTCCCGAAGATCTCGACAATCGCGATCTGGACGGAAGAGATGATCTGCTCGGACCTGTCCTGGCTGCGGGCAATATCCTCGCGCACTCGGGCCGGCAAAGCGGGAAGCCCGCTGCCACGCACCGCCGATACAAATCGTGAAATCATGAACCAGGCCATCCCTCTGCGCCCGGCGCCCCAAGCAGCCCGGATCAATACCTGATCACAATATGGGAACGCAGCCCGGGCCGCGCCCTTCAAAGAGGCGTGAACAAACCGGTTTCCAGAGAATCCTTGCTAGACCCCGAGTGTCAGACCTTCGCGGGCAACAACGGTATTTGCAAAAACATCCTGTGCATTGCGTTCCACCCGTGCCATGAAATCATCATCATGGGACGGATCGTGGTGGAACGGCACATAGGTCCCCACGCCAGCTTCCCGGGCGAGGGCCGCGCCTTCCTGCCATGTGGAATGACCCCAGCCGCGATGGGCGTCGTATTCGGCCGCAGTGTAGGTGGTGTCGTAGATGAAGACATCCGCACCGTCGATCAGCGCGAGAATATTCTCGTCATGGGTGCCTTCGACATGTTCGGTATCGGTCACGTAACAGATTGCGCCGCCACCATATTCAATACGGTATCCGGTTGCGCCATTGGGGTGGTTGAGCGGACAGGTTCGCACCCGCGCGCCACAATCCAGATCGAACGCGTCACCCGCACGAAAATTGTTAAAAGCTTTCTCCGCGCTCATCACCCCCATGGGAATTGGAAAGAGCGGGGGGGCCATCATGTTGCAAAGCACCTCTTCAAGCTCGAGTTCGGGCAGAAGGTGACCCGCCCAGAGCCGGAGATGGCTGCCCGACGTGTAGGCCGGTGCAAAAAATGGCAGGCCGACAATATGATCGAGATGCGTGTGGCTGAGCAGGATGTCTGCATCCACCGCCGTGCCCGGTTCGAACGAGGCCCCCAGAGGGCGAATGCCGGTGCCCGCGTCAAAGATCACCCGGTGGTCATCGCACAAAACTTCGATGCAAGACGTGTTTCCGCCATAGACAACCGTGTTGGGACCGGAGCAAGCGATCGATCCGCGTACACCCCAGAAACTAACCGATACACCAGATGGGTTGCTCATCGCGCGTGGCCGTTCGAATGGGAATTGAAATGTGTCGACAACATGGCGTCGGAGTGTGCATGAACCTACCGCAAACCGAAAGTGCCGGTCCGATATAGGCGGTCGTGCCCGCGCCGGCCGCTGAACTGGTCTTGTCGGCCCCGCAATGACCGGACATGATCCGCATTCCCCTATCATAGAGAACCTGAATGTCGAACCTCGCCACACAGAACACGGACACAAACTGGACCGGCGTGTCCTATGGAATCGTACTTGGCTTCGTCGCGGCCTATTTCCAGTTCAAGGTGCCGCCGGTGCTGCCGGTCATGTTCGACCTTTATGGCTACGAGACTTATGTCGCAGGCGGTTTCATGTCGATCTTCGCAGTGGCCGGTATGCTGGTCAGCGTGCGTGTGGGACGCGGAATTCGCCGGGATGGTGCCAAATGGTATCTGATGGGTGCCTTCGGATTGATGCTGTCGGGCACGGCCATGGCCCTGATCTGGCCCGAAAGCGGCACGATCATGCTGGTTTCGCGCACGATTGAAGGGTTGGGGGCTGCCGTTCTCGCCGTCTGCATGCCCGCCTTCGCAAACATGAGTGCCGGGCCCAAGCATCTGCCGATCGTGATTGCCGCACAGGCAACCTGGATTCCGGTCGGCCAGCTCGTAGCCAATATCGTGGCCCAACCCTCTGTCGCAGAGGGGGTCTGGCAGCCGGTCTGGTGGTTTGGCGCCCTGGCAACCGTTCTGGTGGCTCTGTGGACCGGATATATCCTCGCACGCCGCAGTATCCCAGGCATCGCCCACAAACCGCGCGAGAAGGACCCAACCGCCGCGGCAACCGCAGCGGCGGACGCGCATCCTATGTCGAAGCCCGAGCACCGCGCCTTGTGGCTGGCGTCGGTCCTGTTTTTCCTCTGGCAGGCGCAGTTCATGGGCTATTTCACATGGCTGCCGGTCTATCTGGTGGACGTCCGGGGGTTCAGCGCCGATGGCGCGGTGATGACCAACCAGATTCCGGTCGTGGTCCTGCTGATCTTTGCCCTGATCGGGGGCATCATCCTGAAAACCGGGCTTGGCGTGATCAAACTACTCACCATCGCCCTGTCCCTGCAGACCCTCGGATGGATCCTGATCCCGTTCGCCGACAATGCCGTGATCGGGGTTGCCAGCCTGATTGTCTGGGGTATCGCAGCCGGGCTCACACCGACATCCCTGTGGGCACTACCTTCGACACTACTTGGCGGACATCGCGCCGGAACCGACGCTTTTGCGGTTGTTTTGACTGGTCGCTACCTGGGCATACTTGCGGGTCCCATGATTGCGGCAGCGGTCTTCGAATTCACCGGAAACTGGATCACGGTCGCCTATACATTTGTGGTGATCGCGCTTGCGACCATTGCCGGGACGCTTGTCTTCGGGGCCCAGCTGTCCAGATTGCGCGCCGGTAGTGCACGGTAGGGCCCGTCCCGGCCCGTTGCGATGAACCTTTACGGAACGAGCTTGTAACCGCCCGGTTCGGTCACCAGGATACGCGCGTTGGAGGGATCGGCCTCGATCTTCTGTCGCAACCGGTAAACATGGGTTTCCAGCGTATGGGTGGTCACCCCGGCATTGTAGCCCCAGACTTCACCAAGCAGGGTATCCCGGCTCACGACCTTGTCTCCGGCGCGATAGAGGTATTTGAGGATCGCCGTTTCCTTCTCGGTCAGCCGCACCTTGCGGGCATCGCCATCAACCAGAATCTTTTGCGCGGGCTGGAAGGTGTATGGCCCGATGGTGAAGACAGCATCCTCGCTCTGCTCGTGCTGGCGCAACTGCGCACGAAGGCGGGCCAGCAGAACATTCAGCCGGAACGGCTTGGCAATGTAGTCATTTGCCCCCGCATCCAGACCCAGAATCTGATCGGCATCCGTGTCATGGCCCGTCAGCATGATGATCGGGGATTTGACACCGTTGCGGCGCATCAACCGGCAGACCTCACGCCCATCCATATCGGGAAGCCCCACATCGAGGAGGATGGCGTCGTAATACTCATCCTTTGTCACTTCGAGCGCCTCGGCCGCGTTGGCGGATTCCGTCGTGACGAACTCCTCGTGCAGCCGGAGCTGCTCGGTCAGCGAATCCCGTAACGCGTCATCATCATCGACCAGAAGTATTTTCTTGCCCGTGCCCGTTTTGCTTTCGACCGCGTTCATTGCCAGTTGTCCTGTCATTTTTCCTGCTCCCGTTACGCGCTGACTTCAACGCCGCGCCAGAACGCGACATGGTCTCGGATGTTTTCGGCGGCCGGTTTCGGATCGGGATAGTACCACGCCGCATCGCGCTTTTCCTTACCGTTTGCGGTCACCGTGTAATACCGGGCCGCGCCCTTCCAGGGGCAGCCGGTTGTGGTCTGGCTTTCACTGAAATACGCGCGGTTCAATGCATCGGGCGGGAAATAGATGTTCCCCTCAACCGTCTCATAGATCTCGCTTTCGGCGAGAACCGTATCGTTCCACATCGCTTTGGCCATGAACCTGCCCTCCTGTTGCTTTCAAACGTGGCGATACAAGGCCATAAAACAAGGGGCAAAGAGCCTCCCAGGGGCTGTCACGTTCGATCACGTTCCGGAGAGGCGGTCATGGGGTTCAACCATCCCGACCATTGCCGCAGCGGGGAGGTTGGCGCATATTCCGGTTTTCCTGACGTTGCAACCGGTCAATATGAATCAGCTTCCCAACACACTTCAGCCCGTCGAGCGTGCCATCGGCGATCTTCGTCGCGGCGCCACCATCGTCCTGCGCGCAGATGATCACGCCCTGCTGGTCCAGGCCGCCGAAGGCATCATGCCGGACGGGCTGGCACGCATTTCCGGTCTGACGAAGTCTTCGCCCTCGTTGCTCCTCACCGGGCGCCGCGCAAATATTCTGGGCCTGACGGAACAGACCGGCGGTGCAGTGCGCATTTCACTGGCTGGCGGCATTACCGCGGAAACCGTGCGGATGATGGCCGACCCCGCAAGCCCGCAAACCGGCAAGGCACCGACGCCGGTTTCGATTTCCGAAATCAACCCCGACACGGCTAAGGGCACCGCGGAAACCGGAGCCATCGAGCTTCTGAAACTGGCCTGCCTGCTGCCCGCCGCTGTTGTCGCGCCGGTTCCCGACGAGCGGCTGGAGTATCTCTCGGCCTGGGCCGAAAACCAGGCCTTGCTGACCGTCGAACTCGACCATGTCCGCAACTACCAGGAGATCGAGGCGCGCAACCTGATCCGTGTTGCCCATGCGCGGGTCCCGCTTGATATCAGCGAGAATGTCGAGATCATCGCGTTCCGCCCTGCCGATGGCGGCCGCGAACATCTGGCTCTGGTAATCGGAACGCCCAAGCCCGACACTCCCGTACTCGTGCGTTTGCACTCCGAATGTTTCACTGGTGACCTGTTGGGCAGCCTGCGCTGTGACTGCGGCGACCAGCTGCGTGGCGCTATCGCCGAGATCAACACGCAAGGCAGCGGGATCGTGCTGTATCTGGCACAGGAGGGCCGAGGTATTGGCCTGGTCAACAAGCTTCGCGCCTATGCCCTTCAGGACGAAGGATTCGACACGATTGATGCCAATGAGCAACTGGGTTTCGAGGCCGATGAACGGCTCTACCGGCCAGCCGCTGAAATGCTGCGCCAGTTGGGCCTCACGAATATCCGCCTGATGACGAACAATCCCGACAAGGTCGCTGCACTCGAAGAATGGGGTATCACGGTCAGCGAGCGGGTTCCCCACAGCTTCCCGTCCAATGAACACAATGCGTTTTATCTGGCGACGAAGAAAAAACGGTCCGGTCATTTGTACTAGGCATCGGGCAGAATTTGCCGGACGGCCTGTTCTGTAGTTAACAGAATATTAAGAACATCGCATTAAGCATCGGATATTATTACATGTAGTGAACGGTATGGCTTGACGTTTTCTGGCCCGGCGATTGCATTTGAATTGTCACCATGGCCATCAACACCACTCCTGTATCCCCGGAAGCGTTTCATCCCTATCCGGATTCGGCGTCCAACACGCCCTTTGAGGGAACCGCCGATGCCGGCGACTTCTTCTCCACACTGCTCGACATCATCAATCCGCTTCAGCATATCCCGCTGGTTTCAAACCTTTATCGTGAACTGACCGGAGATGAGATCGAACCCGCCGCACGCCTGGTCGGAGGCGCTGTCTTCGGGGGGCCTATCGGGTTTGCATCCGCTACGGCAAACGTGCTGATCGAGCAGGCTTCGGGCGATGATGTGCTGGGTCATGCCATGGCGCTCTTTTCCGATGACAGCGCGAACATGACATCGCCCGATGGCGCCGACCTGCTGGCCCCCGCGCCTATCGACCCCGATCCAGAGCCAGAACAAGAGCTTGTTTCCGCACGAACGACAGGCATTGAGGACATCATCTGGAGCGGGGCGCGAACACTACCCGCGCGCACAGAAGTCATTAAAACACCATTGAATCAGATTGTTATGGCCGATAGTAGTGCCAATGAATCGGTAGAGTCCGAGGCAGCGAATGCTGAACCGACTGCACCGGAATGGCTGGCACAATCCCACATGGCCGCGCAGCGTGAGCAGACGGCACGGGCAACCGGGGACCTGACCCCGGAACCAGCGGCACGCCCCTGGGTGGCCAATGCCATGTTCGAGGCACTCGACAAGTATGAGGCCCTGTCCCGGGCGCGCGCTGAAAAGTCAGGAACCGATAGCGGCTCCTGATATTCTGGTCAGTTCTGAAATGGTGCGAAATTTCGACGTACATTGTAGAACCGGGCCATGAAGATGATTGTCACAGCGACCGAGGCCCATCACGGAACTCTCCGCGCTGCAGGCCATGTCTATGACTGCACTCTGGGCCCATCGGGCGTGCGCGCCGAAAAGCGCGAAGGCGATGGCGTAACACCTGTCGGCGTCTACCCGCTTCGGGCCATCTGGTATCGTGCGGACCGCATACCGCAACCCGTCTCAACACTCCCGTTGCACGGGATCGAGCAAGATGACGGCTGGTGCGACGCGCCGGCCGATCCCAGCTACAATCGACCGGTCAAACTTCCTTATCGGGCTTCTGCGGAGAAGATGTGGCGGGACGACGCTGTCTATGACCTTGTGGTCATTCTCGGACACAACGACGACCCGCCTGTGCCCGGCAAGGGCAGCGCGATTTTCCTTCATATTGCAAATCAGGCCTTCGGGCCGACCGAAGGCTGCATCGGGCTGCGACGCGAGGATTTGCTCACCCTTGCTGCGCTGATGACGCCGGCCAGCGTCATTGATATCCGGACCGGCTAGAGCATGATCTAGTCCCGGTTTGCACGTTCGCCGAAAATGCCCCGGCCCACGCGCACATGGGTCGCGCCAAGCTCGACTGCGGATTCAAAATCGGCCGACATGCCCATACTCAGTGCCCTTAGTCCGTTCCGTTCAGCGATCCGGCGTAACAAGGCGAAATGCGGTGCAACCGGCGCATCAACAGGGGGAATACACATCAACCCCTCGACCGGCAGCTCGAGATCACGGCATTCGGCAATGAATTTGTCAGCCTGATCAGGGATAATCCCGGCCTTCTGGGCTTCTTCGCCCGTATTGACCTGCACGAAACAGCGCCGCGTCGCGCCGAAATCCGCAAACGCCTTGGCGAGGTGCCGGGCGAGTTTGGGCCGGTCGAGGGTCTGGATCACGTCAAACAGCGCCACGGCATCGCGCACCTTGTTGGTTTGGAGCGGCCCGACCAGATGCAGTTCAAGGTCCCCGATGGTCTCGCGACGTTCAGACCAATGCTCCTGCGCTTCCTGCACGCGGTTCTCGCCAAACACCCGATGGCCGGCGGCCAATGCCGCCTCGATGCGTTCGTCCGGTTGAAACTTGCTGATCGCCACGAGTGTGACATCGCCTGGTGCCCGACCCGCACGATTGGCCGCAGCCGTTATCTGCTGGCGTATGTCCGTCAGATTGCTTGCGACATCCTGTTGCACTGTCATGGGGATTCTGTCCGTCCTAGAATTTGAGTACGCAAACGCAATTCGCGCGACGCTGCAAAGGTATTATAAACGGCCCATGGCAAATCGAATCGAATCATTCGCGGATCTTATCGCGCCTGTCGGTGAAGACCTGTTCTTTGCCGAGTATCACGACAAGAAACCCCTGCACATCCGGGCCGAGGCACCCGACAAGCTCGCCGATGTGATGACCTGGGATACATTGAGCGCAATCCTGAACATGACGGCGATCTGGAGTCCGCACAGCCTCAAGCTCTTCCTCGACACAAAGCAAATTCTGTCGGATCAGTATTGCCGACCCGCGATCGACCGGAACGGGCTGCAAAGCCTGCAGCCCGATGCCGACAAGGTCAAAAGCTGGTTGCGGCGCGGCGCCTCTCTGGTCGCCAACGATATCGACACCCTCACCCCGGGTCTGATTTCTGCGGCCAATGCGCTGGAAGAACGGTTGGGCGGCAAGGTGCAAAGCAATCTGTATTGTTCCTGGAACCAGCACCAGGCGTTTACAACTCATTTTGATACCCATGAGGTCTTTGCGCTTCATGTGGCGGGGGAAAAGACCTGGCGCGTCTATGAAGGGCGGATCGACAATCCAATTGCGAGCGAGAGCTTTCAAAATCTCGGTGATGATTTTCACGCCTCCCATCGCGGCGCGGTGGCCGAAGAGATCACCCTCAAGCCCGGCGACATCCTCTACATTCCCCGCGGCCAGTATCATGATGCGCTCGCGTCGAGCGAAGGGTGTATCCACCTGTCCTTCGGTGTCACGCACATCATCGGCTTTGACGTCATGACCTTGTTGTTCGAACGTGCCATGACCGAACCTTTGTTTCGTCAGAACATTCCAATGAACGACAAGGAGGCGCGCGACTGGATATCCCGGATGGTGGCGCGTCTGACCGAATTCGGGGAGAGCGACGAAATCTGGTCGGCGATACAGGACTTCCGCCACTCTTACGAATATCACCGCGGCGGCTTTACACTTCCCGGCGACGCCCTCGAAGACAATCCCGATGATCGGTTCCGGGTGACCGCGTCGAGCCTGGAGGTCATCAGCGAGGGCGGGCGTGCGGTGATGAAAACCGCCAAGGGAAGTGTTCCGATCCCCGAAAATGTGGTGGGCCCGGTGGAATGGATTGCCCGCAAGCAGGACTTTACCGGTGTTGAACTGGCGGCCGCATTCCCGACCATGTCGCCCGATGCACGGCAGAAGCTCGTCCAGAACCTTGTCGGCATGCGAGTTCTCGCGCCCCACTGAGCCTAGAAACGCCCGTGGCGCCAAGGCAGAACCTGAGTTCTGCCTATTTATTGTTCAGAACCGCGTGGCCTCCTGACCGCAATAAATCAATAATATCAGATATTTCCGGGACTTAATGACTGTGCTCAATTTGCCACAGTCTGCATAAAAACGTCGCACGAATGCATCGGAATTCGTTGCAACAGTCAGGCTGCTTCTGCTTTAAGATCATTCAGATTTGGCTAACTCACGACTGGCGTCCGCGAAGACGCCAGAGTTACGAAGCCAAGGAAGGCCCTTCCGGGTCATATCACGGACGCAAGTCCATTATTTGGAGATTGGATACAATGAAAAAGACACTTCTTGCCAGCACGGCCCTGGTTGGCGCTGCGCTTCTCGCAGCACCGGCATCAGCGGGTACGGTTGGCGCCAAGGACGGCATGGAAGTCAGCCTGAGCGGCTTGCTTTGGTTCTCAGTTTCGGCTTTTGACGAAGACCTTTCCGCTAACCGCGGCCGTGGCTACCGCTTCGCCGCCAACGAGTCCGAAATCCACGTCACTGCTAAAAACACTGCCGACAATGGCATCACATACGGTTTTACCGTTGAGCTCAACGCCGGTACGAATGACGCGTCGGCGGCTGACGAAGTTTATGCTTTCATCAGCAGCGACTGGGGCCGCCTGGAACTGGGTGATAACGACGATGCAGCAGACAAGTTGTCGGTGGGCTCGTATTCAGTCAATAAAGGTTCTGGGGGACCGTACGGCGGTCTCGGTACTCAG
>JAURLR010000057.1 GCA_030831135.1 Alphaproteobacteria bacterium | reverse complement strand
GGTATAGTCATTGGCGACGACCTCTCCGGGGCTCTCATCGGGCAGCACGATATCCGGCTCAGGGGTGGCATCGCGGCTTTGCGCAGCGGCGAACAGGGGCAGGGCGGATGCGGTTTCACGCCCGTTATGGCCCAGCGCACGGATCGCCCAGAGCGCCTCGCGCCGCTCCAGCCCCAGTGAGGCAAATCCGTCAGCTTCGGCCATGGCGACCAGCGCGGCGGAATTCACGCCCGCACGCTGCCAGACATCCTCAACCGAAGCGTAGCCTTCTGCGGGGCGCGCTGCGGCGATTGCCCGGGCTGCGGTTTCATTCAGGGATTTGATCTGCCGGAACCCGAGGCGGAGTGCGTGGGCATGCCCGTCGGCAACCGCTTCCAGCGTGTGGTCCCATTGCGAGAAATTCACGTCCGGACCGCGGATATCGACCCCGTGCTCGCGCGCATCGCGGACGATCTGGGCCGGGGCATAGAAGCCCATGGGCTGGCTGTTGAGCAGGGCGGCAGCGAAGACATCCGGATAGTGACACTTGATCCAGGACGAGACATAGACCAGCAGCGCAAAGGACGCGGCATGGCTTTCGGGGAAACCGTATTCGCCAAAACCCTCGATCTGACGGAAACAGCGCTCGGCGAAATCCCGCTCATAGCCCCGCGCGACCATGCCTTCGACCATGCGCTGTGCGAAACTGTGGATCGTGCCCGTCTTGCGGAAGGTCGCCATGGCGCGGCGCAACTGGTCCGCCTCGCCGGGGGTGAACCCGGCGGCCACGATGGCGATCTGCATGGCCTGTTCCTGAAACAGTGGCACCCCCAGCGTCTTGCCGAGCACGGCTTCAAGTTCTGCCGAAGGAAATTCCACGGTTTCCTCGCCGTTGCGCCGGCGGATATACGGGTGGACCATGTCGCCCTGAATCGGCCCCGGACGCACGATGGCGACCTCGATGACCAGATCGTAGAAGTTCCGGGGCCGCATGCGCGGCAGGAAGGCCATCTGGGCGCGGCTTTCGACCTGAAAGACCCCCAGGGAATCCGCTTCGCACAGCATGTCATAGACGGCCGGATCCTCTGCCGGGACGGTGGCGAGTTCGAGCGGGCGGTCGTAGTGGGTTTCCAGCAGGTCGAAGGCCTTGCGCACGCAGGTCAGCATGCCGAGCGCGAGCACGTCGATCTTGAGCATCCCCAGCGCGTCGAGATCGTCCTTGTCCCACTCGATCACGGTGCGGTCCGCCATGGCCGCGTTCTCGATCGGCACCAGTTCGTCGAGCCGGCCCCTGGTGATGACGAAGCCCCCGACATGCTGGGAGAGATGGCGGGGAAAGCCGATCAGTTCCCGGGTCAGGTGCAGGGCCAGCGCCAGCCGGTGGTCGCCGGGGTCGAGCCCCAGCGCGCGCACCACCTCGTCGGGAATGCCGTCATTCGACCAGCCCCAGACCTGTCCGGACATGGCCGCGACCGTATCCTCGGTCAGGCCCAGCGCCTTGCCGACCTCGCGCAGTGCCGAGCGTGAGCGGTAGCTCACCACGGTGGCCGCCAGTCCGGCGCGGTCCCGCCCGTATTTGGCGTAGATGTACTGCATCACCTCTTCGCGGCGTTCATGCTCGAAATCCACATCGATATCGGGGGGCTCGTTGCGTTCGGCGGAGATGAACCGCTCGAACAGCAGGTCGAGCCGGGCGGGATCCACTGCCGTGATCCCGATGCAATAGCAGACCGCCGAATTCGCTGCCGATCCGCGCCCCTGACACAGAATGTCCCGTGAACGGGCAAACTGCACGATATCGTGGACGGTCAGGAAATAGGCCGCGTAGCGCAGTTCCGCGATCAGCGCGAGTTCATGTTCGATCTGGGCACGCACCTTCTCGGGCACGCCGGCCGGATAGCGGTCTGCCGCGCCGGACCAGGCCAGGCGGGCCAGTTCCGCATCGGGCGTGCGCCCGGGGGAGACCGGCTCGGACGGGTATTCGTAGCGCAGTTCTTCAAGGGAAAACCCGCACGTCTCGGCGATTTCCACGGTCCGGGCGACGGCATCGGGATAATCGCGGAACAGCCGCGCCATTTCGGCGGCCGGTTTGAGGTGGCGTTCGGCGTTCCGGGTCAGGCGGTGCCCCGCATTGTCGATGGTGCAGTGTTCGCGGATACAGGTCAGCACATCGGCCAGCGCCCGCCGTTCGGGCAGGTGATACTGGACGTCGTTCGTGGCCACGAGAGGGATACCGGTCGCGGCGGCGATATCGGCCAGTTGTGCCAGCCGCCGTGTGTCGTCACCCCGGTAGAGATGGCTGGCGGCGAGATAAGTTTTTGATTCAAGTTCGCCGCGCATCTGATTCAGAAAACTGGAAAAATTCTCGTCCGGCGCAACGGGAGAGAGCGCGATCAGCACCTGTCCGGTCCCGCGCGCGAAAACCCCGTCCGGCGAAAACAGGTCGCTGGCATCAAGCCGGCATCGGGCCTTTTCTGCCCGGCGCTTGCCGAGCGTGAGCAGGCGCGACAGGCGGCCATAAGCCGCGCAATCGGTCGGCAGGCAAAGCAGGGAGGGCGTGCCGTCGGAAAAATTCAGGCGTGTCCCCACGATCACGCGGATTCCGGCGTTCTTTGCCCCCAGATGCCCCCGCACCACACCGGCCAGGGTGTTGTGATCGGTGATTGCCATGGCGTCATGCCCGAGCGCTCCCGCCTGCGCGGCCAGTTCCTCGGGGTGGGCCGCCCCCTGCAGGAAGGTGAAATTGGTCGTGACCTGCAGTTCGACATAGCCGATGTCAGGCATCAGTCATGTCCTGGAAACCGGACGATATCTCCAAGCCGGCGGTAGGGGCGGGTTTCAAACCCGCCCGTTCTGTGTGTCGTGATGCTCACCCGAAAAACCCGTGCAGGTACCATCTGGGCGGGTCGTCGGCGTGGCGGTGACGGTCATAGAGGCCGTCGCGGTAAAGCCAGAAGCGGCGGCCGTCCTCATCCTCGACCCGGTAGTAATCGCGGGTGTCGTCGTCGAGAACCGTGCTGCCACCGGCTGCGTCCGGGGTGCGCCACCATTCCGGGGCGATCCGCTCCGGCCCCTCGGCGCGGGTGATCCGGTGCAGATGCCCGCGCCAGCGGAACATCACCGGCGGGTCGTCGGGCACGGGGGCCACAGCCTCGACCGGTTCGGGCCGGGTCAGCAGTCGTGGCGGTCGGGGCAGCGCGGGCTTCCAGGGATTGTCCGGCGGATTTGCCGCGGGTTTTTGCGGTGCATCCGCCAGGGCGGGCCTGCTGGCCTGTACCCGTTCGGGCAGATGGCTTTCCCGCGCGGCAAAGCGCCGGACATTGCTGGCGCCGAGACGTCCCGACAGGCGGTCGACCAGCTGTTCCAGGACGTCGGGATCGCGCTCGTAATCATTCGGAAGCCCCGTGGTGATGCCGGTCTGGATCATGTGCAGCGGTTCGGTGCCGGTTGCCGCCAGTGTCAGGGTCTCGACCATGGCCTCGGCCGCCGCGCTGAGCGGATCGGGCGCGCTGCTCGGAGGTTCGGGCAGGCGGTCGAGCTGTTCCCTGAGCAGGCGCATCAGGTGATCGGGATCGCGGCTCGCGCGGCTGGTGCCGGCCTCGATCGTGTCGACCCGCCCGGCGACCCGGTACAGGCAAAGCTCCAGCCGCCGGGCGCCCCGTTCGGCGCGGGCCAGCCGGTTGCACAGGGCTTCGGTCAGGTTGCGCACGGCTGCCGCGATATCCTCCTCCCGGCCCAGCGCCTCGGGAAAGGCGGTGCGCAGCCGCCAGACCGGGGCCGGTGCGCGCGGGGAAATCGGCTCGTCGATCTGCCCGAAAGCCTGATCCAGCCGCCGCGCGGGCAATTCCCCGAAGCGGCGGGCCAGCCCGGCGCGTGGCAGGGCCGCCAGATCGGCAATATTGCGCAGGCCCAGCCGGTCAAGCCCGTCGAGGGTGTCGGGTGGCAGCCGGAGAGCCGACACCGGCAGGGTTGCCAGCATTTCGGGGTGCCGGCCTTCCGCCATGATGATGCTGACGGCCTGGGCCGGGCGTCCGAACCGTGCGGCCGCCCAGGCGGCCCCCGTGGTGTCGGCCAGCCCGGCGCGCACCGTATAGCCGACCCGGGACAGCCGCCCGGTCAGGTCGTCGAGCATGGCGGCCTCACCCCCGAACAGATGGGCGCAGCCGGAAATGTCCAGCCACAGCCCCGCCGCGCCACCGTTTTCCAGTCCCGAGGGTGCGGCCCAGGGCGTGTAGCGCCGGCACCAGTCGGCCAGCGCATCCAGCGCGGCAGCATCGCCGCCGGGGTCGTGGTCGTGGACCGCGAGCTCCGGCGACAGGGCGCGGGCATCGGCCAGCGTCTGTCCGGGAAAAAGCCCGGCTTTCTGTGCCGTCAGGGTGACCGCCGCCAGACGGATCGCGCCGCCTTCCGGGGCCGCGAGCACCAGCGGGGCACCGGCATGCTCAGCCGGTGCGGGCCTGCCGTTTTCCGTGCGGGCCGCGCGAGACGGTCGGGCGCGCAGTTTCCGGCAGCACCGGTCGGTCGCGAAGCGGGGAAACCAGAGTGAAACCACTCGCCGTTTTGCCGGAATCATGCCCGGGGCGGCTGCCGGTATCAGTGTCGTGTCCGTCATTTCTCCATTCCAGTTGCCAGGTTTTCGGGCGGCCCCCGCGCACACGCAGAAGTTCGGCTTTCCAGCGGGGCTGTCCGGGCAGGCGTTCGGGCAGCCATGGGGCGTCGGCGGGTGCGCCGGGCAGGGCGGAAATCCGCCAGCGGCTGACACTTGCGGTCGGGGGCAGGGCGTTTTCATCCAGAGAATTGCGGGGGGCCGGGCGCAAGAGCAGGCCCAGCCCGCCACCGGTCTCGGCGGCAAGCTGCAGCCGGCGGCTGGAGGTGAGGTCGATTTCCTCGATTTCAGCGCAGACAAGCCCGATGGCAGGCGCGCGCAGCGCCTCTTCCATGGCCCAGAGCGCGGTTCTTGTGAAATCGCTGTCGGAGGGGATCCGCACGATGATCAGGTCGGCCGGATCGAGACCGAATTCCTGCAGGCCGGGACCGTACAGGCTTTCGCGCTCGGGGATACGCGGCGCGATCCAGATCACGGGTGCGGCCCGGGCCTTCTGCGCCTGCCCGGCGAGCGCGGCGGCAAATGCCGTCACCGGTCCGCCCAGGCCCTCCGCGAACCTTTTCCGGACAGCATACTTTGTTTTATTTTCAGTCGGTTTTGTCCTGTTGCTGTCATCGCTGTCGAGAATTTCATGCACTGCGCCCGTGGCCAATCCGCCCCAGGGCAGATGGTCGTCGATGGCGCTGACTCCGAGGGGCAGGCAGGCCCGGCCCGCGCGCGTACCGTTCCCGGCCCGCTCGATGGCGGCGATACGGCCCCGCAGCCGCTGCAGGATGTCATCCTCCGCAGGCATCTGTTCCCTGTCCCGGTTGTCAAATGTTCTTTTTTTGTTCTAATTCCCGGGAACAGGAGAGTCAATCGGGATCGCCCCTTCGTCGTTCCCGCGAAGGCGGGAACCCGTAAACTCAATCGGCTGCCCCGAATTGCATCGGCGCAGATGGAAGCCCGCCTGCGCGGGCATGACGATGCGGTTGTGCATCGCCTGTTGATCCTGCCTCGCTCCGTTCCGGGTGCCCGGGTAGCTGATGACCGGTCCTTGTCCTAGCCGGACTTGATCCGGCTATCTCTCCCCGGTCTTCGCCGGGATGCCCGGAGCAAGTCCGGGCATGACGTTGTAGGGGTGTGTCTTGCCTCGCTCCGTTCCGGGTGCTCCAATCGCGAACCCATCAAGGTTCAGCGACAAGGACATATCATGGCGACCAACCCGTTCACACTCGGCGGCAAGAAGGCTCTCATCACCGGCGGAGCGAGCGGCATTGGCGCGACAACGGCGGGAATTCTAAGGGAATTGGGGGCTTCGGTCGCACTCTCCGACGTGAATAGCGAAGGTTTGGCCACCCAATCCGGTGCGCTGGGCGGCTGTCCGACCTTTGAATGCGATGTGTCCGTTGAAGCCCAGGCCGAAGCAACGGTCAAAGCGGCAGCGGGTGCCCTTGGTGGCCTCGATATCGTGGTGAACTCGGCCGGACTGGTCGATGAAGTGAAATACGCTCTCGAGCGGGAGATGGAGCCGTGGCAACGGATCATGGATGTGAACCTGAAGGGCACCTTTCAGATGTGCCGTGCG
>JAURLR010000056.1 GCA_030831135.1 Alphaproteobacteria bacterium | reverse complement strand
TCCCAATGATGTTGTGCAGGGTTATCTCGAGCGTATCGCTGCCGTGGACGATGCGGTGAAAGCCTGGGTGTCCGTGGACGAAGCTGGCGCACTGGCCGAAGCCAGCGAGATGACCCGGGAAGCGGCAAAGGGACAATTTCGCGGCCCGCTTCATGGCGTACCTGTCGCGATCAAGGATATCTGTGATGTGGCCGGATGGCCGACCCGCTGCAACAGCGCGACGCGGGCGCATGCCGGTCTGGCGAGCGCGGATGCGGATATCGTGGCCGCACTGCGCAGCGCGGGCGCGATTGTTCTGGGCAAGACCCACACGACAGAGTTTGCCTATTACGACCCGTCACCCGCGCGCAATCCGCACAACATCAATCACACCCCGGGCGGTTCGAGCAGCGGATCGGGTGCGGCCATGGGGGCGGGCATGGTGCCGGCCGCTGTGGGAACCCAGACCGTCGCATCGGTCAATCGACCGGCGGCCTATTGTGGGGTTTCGGCCTTCAAGCCATCGACGCGCAGCATGAGCACCTATGGGATCGCGCCGCTGGCGCCGATGTACGACACGCCCGGAGTTTTTGGCTGGAGCGTGGCCGATGCCGTGGCGCTCTACAACGCGGTCTGCCCGCCCCACGCCCATGCGATGGAGCGGCGCGAAACCGGTCCGCGTGTGGTCGTGCTCGATGATCCGTTTCTGGGGGCGTGCGACGACGAAATTCTGGCGGCACGCGATCGGGTGGCCGAACAGCTGCGCGAGGCCGGTCATGTTGTCGAACATGTGGTCTCGCCGATTTCCATGGAGGCCCTCAACGAAATTCAGGGTCACACGACCGTTTACGAGCTGGCGCGGGTGCATGCTTCCCTGCTTGAGTTCCCCGAGGATCAGGTGGGCAGCGTCTTGCGACAGGCGGTGATCGATGGTGACGAGATCAGTCACGAGGTCTACCGGGCGGAGCGGCACGAAATCGATGCGATGCGCGCGGCGTTCTATGACGTGATTGGGCCGACCGATATCGTGCTTTGGCCCGCCGCACCGGCGACAGCCCCGGAAGGGCTGGAATGGACCGGCGACCGCCGCTTCATCGCGCCCTGGACGGCGCTGGGCGGACCGGTCGTGTCCTTGCCGTCGGGCTTCGGCGCGGGTGAGATGCCGATCGGTATGCTGTTGGCCGGAGCGCCCGGCTATGATCGCTTCATGGCGGATGTGGCGCCGGTGCTGGCGCAAGCTGTGCCACAAGCAGACTGAAGTTCAGGTTCAAGCGCGAAACAGGGAGCCGCGTGGTATGGAATGGATTGTGAAATGTGTGTCCAAACCGGACATGGTCGAACGTCGTGCCGCGACGCTGCAGGCCCATGTCGAACATCTCGACAAGTTCAAGACCGAGACCTGGTACTCTGGCCCGATGATGGTGGGTGACGGATCCAACGCCAATGGCAGTTTTCGGGTGATCGATTTCCCCGCACGCGAACAGACCACGACCTATATCGATACCGATCCCTACACTCAGGCGGACATTTTCAAGTCCATCGCGATCGAACGGGTCTTCCCCTATACCGTTCTGCGGCAGCGCGATCACACCCAGACCGACGGCAATGCGCAGTTTATTCTGGTGGCACGTACCGACCCCCGCCCGATTGAGCCGACGCCAAGCGCGGATATGTCCCGTTTCCTGTCCACCCATGAGCCGCACGTCATTTTTGCCGGTATGCTGGCCGATGACACTGGTGCAACAGGGATGGGCGCGCTTTACGTACTCGACGTTGCTGATCGCAATGTTGCAGATGCCATTGTGGCGGACGAGGCTTTGTCACGTGGCCCGGATGGCCGCAGTCTGACCCTTGAACGCTGGCGCTTTGGCCATGTCTAGGCCGAGTCACCAAGGAGCGAAATCATGAGCAGTGCCGTTATTGTTGCCACAGCGCGGACCCCGATCGGCAAAGCCTATCGGGGGGCCTACAACAACACGACCCCGGCCAAGCTGGGTGGTCTTGCGATCCGCAACGCTGTCGAACGTGCCGGTGTGGCCCCCGATGAAGTCGAAGACCTGATCATGGGGTGCGCCATGCCAGAGGGTGCAACCGGGCAGAACTTTGCGCGTCATGCCGCGCTTTGGGCGGGGCTGCCGGTCACGACGGGGGCGGCAACCATCAATCGATTCTGCTCCTCGGGGCTGCAGTCGATTGCCATCGCCGCAAACCGTGTCGTGATTGACAAGGTGCCGGTTGCCGTGGCGGGCGGGATCGAATCCATCAGCGCCCTGCCACCCGAGCATCAGGCCGATATGCGGGTGGAGGATGATCATGTTCGCGCGGTGAAACCCGAGATCTATATGGTCATGCTCGACACCGCTGAAACGGTGGCCAGGCGCTACAATGTCAGCCGTGCGGCACAGGACGAGTATGCGTTGTCCAGCCAGATGCGCACGGCCGCAGCCCAACAGGCAGGCCGTTTCGATGATGAAATCGTGCCGGTCGAGACGACGATGAAGGTGAAAAACCGGGAGACCGGTGAAATCACTGAAGAAGCCGTGACGCTGACGCAGGATGAGTGCAATCGACCGACGACAAATGCCGAAGGTCTGGCCTCGCTGGAGGCCGTGCGTGAGGGCGGTTCGGTCACGCCGGGCAATGCCAGCCAGCTTTCTGACGGGGCGAGTGCCTGTGTGGTGATGGACGAAAAATTGGCCGAGCAGCGCGGTCTTGCGCCATTGGGCCGTTTCATGGGGCTTGCCGTATCGGGTTGCGAACCCGACGAGATGGGAATCGGACCGGTCTTTGCCATTCCGCGTCTGCTCGAGCGCAATGGTTTGACCGTCGATGACATCGATCTCTGGGAACTCAACGAGGCCTTTGCCGTACAGGCACTGTATTGCCGGGACACGCTTGGCATTGATCCCGAAAAATACAACGTGGATGGCGGATCGATTTCCATCGGCCACCCCTACGGGATGAGCGGCAGCCGGATGACCGGACATGCTCTGATCGAAGGGCACCGGCGCGGCGCCAAGCACGCCGTCGTCACGATGTGTGTCGGCGGCGGCATGGGCGTTGCCGGGTTGTTCGAGGTGTTCTAGTCCTGATCGCCGAAGCTGGGGCGTTCCCCATCCGGCGGGACGATCTCGAATGTGTTCAGGGCCATGGCGACGCCCGTGTAATGCCCCATGATCCCCATCAATTCGACGATTCCGTCTTCACCCAGGCGTGCCTTGATGTCGTCATAGGCGGCCTGATCAATCCGGCTGGTTTGCAGCAATGTGCGGACGAAGCTGTAGACGGCGGCTTCCGTGTCATCGGTGAAGTTCGGAGTTTCGCCCGCTTCCAGTGCGGCGACCACATCTTCGGAAACGCCCTCGCGAATGGCGATGGGGGCATGCGCGAACCATTCGAATTCACAACGCCAGTGGCAGCCCACCACGAGAATGGCCAATTCACGCACATTGCCCGGAAGGATTGCGGCAAACCGCAGATAGTGCCCCATCCGCTCGACGCCTTCGCAGACACCGGGGTGCAGAAGAAAGGCGTGGTAAGGACCGCGCACTTGACCACGCGGGCCGCCCGCGATGCGGTCATAAATCGTCTTCTGTTCGGCGTTGAGCTTTTCTGGATCGGTCGCGGCTATGCGCATGGTCTGTCCCCCGGGATACGTGTTTGACGTCAGACGGGTTTGCGGACAGGTGCGCCCGCTCGCCGCATCAATGTCTCAGCATATCCAATTACGAGAAGACTGTAAGCCTCTGCGCCGCGCGGGCAACGAGAGAAATCACATCCAGAACAGCATGAGCAGGATCATGGCCAGAACCGCCAGCGCAAAGGATGCGCCCAGAATGTAACGGACGCCAGACCCCTTGCGGGCCTGACGAGCTTCCGTGCTTTCGATCTTGGTCTGCATGAATACCTCCTGAAAATACGGGCCGGAAAATATCGGAAAATGCAGTTGTCGATGTAACGGGCGGGCCTCTGGTTTGTTCCACCCGGCGCAGATTCTGAAGCCGTCATGGGCGAAACCATTGGGAACCCGGCGCCGACTTGTTCGTTGAACAACCAGAAGCGCGTGTGACGCGCGAAAGCCCAAACCCCCATAGAGAGGTTTTCATGAGTAAAAATACATTGAATGTTATCGCCGAGGAACTTCCTGTTGATACCGGTGTAAAGAAAGTCGATCGCCGCCGTCTGGCTGATGTGCTGAACCAGAGCCTGGCCGGCACCTATGTGCTCTACGCCAAGACGCATGCATTCCACTGGAATGTGGCAGGACCCCAATTCTATGGAATTCACAAGCTGACCGATGAGCAGTATCAGGACCTGGCCGCAGCGATCGACCAGATTGCGGAACGGGTGCGGGCGATCGGTTTCCCGGCAATGAGCGGGCTGGCGAATTATGTTGCGGCGAGCCCGGTTGCCGATGTGGATGTGAGCACCATGCCTGACGCGCAGGACATGGTGGGACAGCTTGCTGCAGACCACCAGACGATGGCAGCAAAGCTGCGCAAGGCTGTGAGTGTCGCCGAACAGGCGGATGACGTTTACACCGCCGACCTTCTGACCGCGCGCATCGGCGTTCACGAAGAAGCTGCATGGATGCTGAACTCGATCGTCGCCCAGTAACGGCGAAACCGGGTATTCGACATGCGCAAAGGAGAACGAAAAGTACGCGAACTCGCCGAGCGGCTTGCTGAACTTGGCGCGCATCTCGACGAGCTTCGCGCCCGCGCGCGTCTGGGAGATGAAGTGAAGGAACTCTCCAGGTGTCACGAATTTCTCTCAGCCGGCATGGAAGCGTTGCAGGAGAAAACCGGGGCGGACTGGTTCGTGACTCATGAGCAACTTGCCGATGAAACCGCCAAGCTGACACGCCAAATTGAGGCTTTGCGGGAGGGTAGTAGCTGATGGTGCGGAGATGCCCGCAGGTGTGGTTACAACAAAAGGGCGGTCTGTTTCAGACCGCCCTTTCCGCTTTCGAACAAGCTATTGATTGCTGTCTATACAGGCGGTGGCCCGCGACGTCCTCTCGCGATATGTGCAATAGCGCTGATCACGAAGATGATCAGGAAGATCACGAACAGAATTTGTGCGATGCCTGCAGACGTGGCGGCAATACCGCCAAATCCGAAGACGGCGGCAATGACCGCCAGGATGAAAAAGAAAATAGCCAATCCAAGCATGGTGGCCTCCTTCCGGGGTTCGTGATGGTGCCTTACTTCGATTCCTTCTGGATGGCTTCGCCTGTGTTTTCGACGTCTTCGCCAAATCCTTCGGCCGTGTTGCAGGCACTCAGCGCGATCAGGCCGAGGCCGATCAACGAAAGGGCAATAATCTTTCGCAGGTCGTAGAGGCGGATCATTTCAAGTCTCCATCGTTGGTTTCGTTCACACCCGAACGGGGTGTTGAACCTGAAACGCCCGATCTGACGATCTGTTCCCCTGGGCTCGTTTCGCGCCTGCAGGTTTTGACCGAAGGCCTGATTTCTAACCTGCACAAGGCCGCGTCAGTTCCATCCCGTGCCTTCATCAGGAAAGCTTGCATGGAACAGCTATGGCCACTCCTGCGTTGTCAGAGTAGTTTTGAGTGTCAACTCTGACCGCTGTGGTGCCAATGAAAAAGGACGATCCCTTTACCGAAGATGATGTCCATGACTATGTGGATGGACGCATGTCCCGCCAAAGGCGGCAGGAGTTTGAAACCTTTCTCGAAATGAACTCTGAAATTGCCGGAGTGGTGGAGGCCTACAAGCGTCAGAATCAGATGCTTCGCGCATTGTTTGGTGGCGGTTTGTCGAACCGGGCGCGCAACGAAAATGGCGGCGGTTCGCCCGCTGGCGATTGAGGGCGCCGAGATGATGCCCGAGTTGTTGGGATCCTACTTTATCGAAACCTGGGAACTGGTGCTCCGCCTGTTGCTGGCTGCCGGTTTGGGGTTTCTTGTCGGGCTCGACCGGTCCATCAAGAACAAGCCCCTGGGGTTTCGGCCCTTCATGCTTGTGTCCTTGGGCGCATGTCTTTTCTCCATGACCATTCTGCAGCTCGGGTCCGGTCCTGCCGGTTCAAACGGAATTGACCCGGTCAATGTGGGCCGCGTGATGCAGGGTGTGATCGGCGGGATTGGCTTTCTGGGGGCCGGTGCCATCATAAGATCGAGCGGCAGCGACGATCTGCACGGCAGTGCGACGGGTGCAGGT
>JAURLR010000003.1 GCA_030831135.1 Alphaproteobacteria bacterium | reverse complement strand
GGGCATGATGGATTGCAAGACCGCCCTCACAGAGAACGACGGCGATATGGAAGCAGCCATTGACTGGCTGCGCAAGAAGGGTCTGTCTGCGGCCGCCAAGAAGGCGGGCCGTGCGGCTGCCGAAGGCCTCGTTGGCATGGCTGTCGAGGGCAACACAGGCGCTCTGGTGGAAGTCAACGCAGAGACCGACTTTGTCGGACGGAATGAGACCTTTCAGGCGTTTGTGGCCAAAACTGCAGCCATCGCGATTGCCCATGGCGCTGACGTTGAGGTCCTGAAGGCGGCTGATTTCGGGGGCGGAACCTCCGTCGAGCAGTCTGTTGTCGATCTGGTGGCCAAAATCGGTGAAAACATCGGTCTGCGACGCTCGGTTCAGCTGTCCGTCGAGAATGGTGCCGTGGCCGGTTACATTCACAATCAGGTGGCCCCGGGCATGGGCAAGATCGGTGTCCTCGTGGCGCTTGAATCCACCGGTGACAAGGCCAAACTTGAAGAACTGGGCCGTCAGCTCGCCATGCATGTTGCTGCCGCGCAGCCGCAGTATCTTGATGTTGCATCGGTCGATACCACTGCTCTGGATCGCGAGCGCGAGGTCCTGGCCGAACAGGCACGTGCCTCAGGCAAGCCCGAAGAGATTGTCGAAAAGATGGTCGAGGGGCGTCTGCGCAAGTTCTATGAGGAAGTTGTGCTGCTGGAGCAGATCTTCGTGATTGATGGTGAAAGCAAAGTCGGCAAGTTCGTCGAAGTGGCCGCCAAGGAAATCGGAGCACCGGTCAAGATCGCCGGTTATGAACGCTTCACCCTGGGTGAAGGCGTTGCACGCAAGGAAGAAGACTTTGCGGATGAGGTTGCGAAACTCGCAGGCTGAGTCTGCAAACGGCTGCGGGAGGCGGTCGGCCCATGACAGGTGATGCTAGCTACAAACGCGTCCTTCTGAAGATTTCAGGCGAAGTCCTGATGGGGGATAGCGAATTTGGCCTGAATCCGGAAACGGTCGACCGCATTGCAGCCGATATCGCCCAGGTCCATGCCAGCGGGATCGAGCTTTGCCTCGTTGTCGGGGGTGGAAACATCTTTCGCGGTGTTTCCGTCGCCGCGCAGGGGATGGAGCGCGCCACGGCCGACTATATGGGCATGCTCGGCACGGTGATGAACGCGCTGGCGCTGCAAAGCGCGTTGGAGGCGGTTGATGTCCCCACGCGTGTCCTGTCGGCCATTCCGATGGCGACCGTCTGCGAGCCTTATATCCGCCGCCGCGCCGTGCGCCACATGGAAAAGGGCCGGGTTGTCATTTTCGCAGCAGGAACAGGCAATCCGTATTTCACGACCGATACGGCTGCAGCTCTGCGCGCATCCGAGATGGAATGTGACTGCCTGATGAAGGGCACGAAGGTCGATGGCGTCTATGATGCCGATCCGGTGAAGAACCCGGATGCCAAACGGTTTGATTCGCTGACCCATTTCGATGTCCTGCAACGTGACCTGAAAGTCATGGATGCCGCAGCGATTACGCTTTGTCGCGAAAACGATATTCCGATTCTGGTGTTTTCGATCCAGAATGCAGGGGAAGTCCACCGGGTGTTGCACGGCGAAGGCCGTTTCACGATTGTCAGGGGAGAAGGCTAGTGTCTGCCGACGAAAATGATCTCAAGCGCCGTATGGATGGCGCGCTTGATGCGCTGAAACGCGAGTTTGTTGGTCTCCGGACCGGCCGCGCATCGACAAGCCTGCTCGAACATATTCAGGTTGATGCCTATGGCTCTGCCATGCCGCTCAATCAGGTGGCCTCGGTGAGCGTTCCCGAGCCACGCCTGCTGACAGTTCAGGTCTGGGACAACGGCAACATCAAGGCCACCGAGAAGGCGATTCAGGACTCCGGACTGGGTCTCAACCCCCAGACCGAAGGCAATCTGATTCGTGTGCCGATCCCCGAGTTGAGTGAGGAACGGCGCGAAGAGATGACCAAGGTGGCTGCCAAATACGCCGAGCAGGGACGCATTGCGGTGCGCAATGTCCGGCGTGACGGTATGGATTCCCTGAAAAAGCTGGAAAAAGACGGTGACATTTCTCAGGACGAGCAGCGTGCGCGTGGTGAGGATATCCAGAAAATGACCGACGCCTATATCAAGATCGTCGATGAACTGCTCGAAACGAAAGAGCAGGAGATCATGCAGGTCTGACGTTGGTGACCCGTGAAACCGAGGGGCCTGGCCCTGTTCCCCAGCATGTGGCCATCATCATGGATGGTAACGGTCGCTGGGCGCGTGCGCGGGGGCTACCACGTACGGCAGGACACAAGAAAGGTGCCGAGGCCGTTCAGCGAACGCTGGAAGCCGCGAATGATCTTGGAATCCGCTACCTGACACTTTTCGGGTTCAGTTCCGAAAACTGGAACCGTCCCGAAGGCGAGGTCTTTGACCTCATGGGCCTGCTCCGACGCTATCTGCAGTCCGAGACGGCCGAATTGCATCGCAAGAACATCCGTATTCGTGTGATCGGGGATCGCAGCCGGTTTTCCGACGATATCGTCTCCTTGATAACGACGGCGGAGGAAATGACGGCCGGCAATGATGGCCTCAACCTCACAGCGGCCCTCAGCTATGGCGGGCGACAGGACATTGCTACGGCGGCGCGCGTGATTGCGGCGAAAGTGGCTGCTGGCGAACTGAGTCCCGATGCAATTGATGAAGATGTCTTCGGACAGCATCTCTGGACCCATGACCTGCCTGACCCTGACCTGATGATCCGGACCAGCAACGAACAGCGCATCAGCAATTTCCTGCTCTGGCAATGTGCCTATACCGAGCTGGTGTTTTCCGATGTCCTCTGGCCCGAATTCGGGCGCGAGAGCCTCGAAAAGGCTGTTGCGGAGTACAATCGCCGCGACCGGCGCTTCGGCGCCGTGGCCAGCTAGAGAGCGATCCGCTGTCTGAATCCGCCACACCGAATGCCGGACCCGGAAACCTCGTCTTACGGGTTCTCTCGGCACTTGTTCTCGGGCCCCTGGTGCTGGTTTGCGTGTGGATGGGCGAACTCTGGTTTGCCTGCCTGATCGCGGTGATCGCGGTGGTCAGCGGGGCAGAATGGCGCAAGATGGCGCAACTCGAAGCGCGTGGCGTGGGAACGATCCTCATCATGGCGCCATTGTTCGTGCTGATCGCAACAGTTGGCGCCAGCCCAGCGGCGGGCCTGTTTGTACTCGGCGTTGCGGTGTTTCTCGCGCTGGCCACGTTCGGGTCCCCATGGTCCGACCGGCGATGGGTGATCGTTGCCCTTTTTCACGTCGGTATTGCAACACTGGCAACGATCTATCTTCGTGAGGTGCCCGAGGCCGGTCGAG